>JAZOBW010000090.1:0-17817 GCA_045596185.1 Acutalibacteraceae bacterium
GTCGATCTCGATATTGGAATTTGTTTGTTTGTAATCATCAAGAAAGCCCTGCAGTGTGCCGACTGCCGTTTCGGTTATCGGCTTTACCGAAATTTGAATCCTTTCTTCGCCCACGATACATTCGTATTTCTGTGCATCATCGCCGCAATACGCGCCGCCGCAATACTCAACAAAATCATCAATAATCTTTTTATCAGCGCCGAATACCACACGGTATATAGGTTCAAACTCCAGTGCAGTATCGTGAATATTTACAAACTCTGCCAAAGCATAACGGGAAAGTTCGGTGGGGTTTTGCTCGTAACACCTTTTAGCGGTTGCTAAAGAATGGTTGCCATCTCCCACACAGAAAAGCAGTCCGTTGTTTTTATCGGATATGACCGAAAGCGCCCCGATGATGCCGTCGGCGGTTTCGCGGTCTATAAGATATCCCTTTATATGACCGCCGCCGAGCATAAGTTCGAAATCATAAAGTTTTTCGAAATTTTCCTTGCTACCGTCGATAAGTTTCATAACGATATCGTCGGTATCGTTGGTGAGCAACATAACGTGGGGAAGTTCAAGCGGTGCATTTTCTCTGATTTTAACGCGGGGCGGTATGCGCTCTGCAACAGTTTTTTCGGTCGCTCTGATGGCGGCATCGGTTTTTTCTGAAAAGTCATAACAGGTAAGGTCAACCTTTCCGATAACGCCACGGCGAAGTCTGCCGTCACTCTGAATACGCTCGATATAAATAAGGCTATCGGGGTATTCGTTAAAAACATTCTTATTGCAATAATCGCTCATTGTGGCATTGATATCGGCAATACGCTTTTCATCATCCCTACCCAGGAATACTTCAGGGAAAACAAGGCGATATGCCGAAGGCGCAGCAGATACATTGTTTTCAACATTATCCCAGTATTCAGGCTCAGAGGTATACTGGTCACAAGCGATCACCGCCCATTTTTCAAATCCTTCCTTGGGCAGAAGTATATCAGCGCCCGAAAAACATATCTTTTTATCCATATTCTTCTTCCTTTCTCAGTAACAAAGGCTGTCCCGTTTAACAGGAACAGCCCGATTATTTAATAGTAAGAGACCTCTACCGAATTAACACAGTCGTCAACGGGATTTATATATATAGTGATTCCGCTGCGCTTATCCTTTTCAAAAAGGAAATAATCCAGATAATATTCGTTCTCAGAAACAGCATAGAAGTGTGACGGTTCACCAAGATATTCAATAATATCGGTTATTGCAGAACCGTTACTTACACCGTTTATCCAAAATTGTCCATACACGGAATTATCTGCAGTGAGATAATTCTCAGGAATGATAAGTTTAACTATCTTGCATTTTTTCAATGCTACCGATGAACGGGAAGAATTATAAAACACTGCAACTATTTCTTTATTGTAGGTGTTTATAAAACTTGCCTTCACCGACTTGCCCGCCTGAACGATAGTATCTATATCGTATTCGTTGGTTTCGGTGAAACTCCAACCCTTTTTAGTCATTCCCTTATAATCGGTAGGAAGTTTCATTTCGCAACCGGCATAGGTGAAATTGTACTTAAAATCTTTACCTAAATAAATATCAGCGTAATTTTCTTCATCGTAAAGACTGATATCGAAAAATGTGGGCATAACCTCGTCATCCGACATAATTTCGGGGATTTTTACATTTGGTTTCGAGGCTGATTCAGTATTTTTTGTTTCGCCGGTGCTTTCGGCGCTTTCACCGTAATCACTGGCAAAAGGGGTACAGGCCGATAATGAAACCATACAAAGTGCAACCACGGCAACAATCATAATTTTAATCATTTTTTTCATAATAACGGTCGTGCCTCCATCATATAGTCGTTTACCTTAATTTATTATACAAAATACAGTTATGAATGTCAATAATCGCTTATTTTATAACCGATTGTACATCCCGTGAAATAGCGGCTTTCAATTCTTCTACAGAACCGAATTTTTCTTCCCTGCGAATAAATCTAAGCAATCTTAAATCAACATCTTTTCCGTACAGATCGGCACTGTATCCTATTATAAATGTTTCACTTGTAACCTGCTCGGTACGGAATGTGGGTCTGATTCCGATATTTGTAACCGAACGGTATTTACAGCCATTGATACAGACTTGTGATTCGTAAACACCGAACAACGGTTTTACCAGCACATCGGGATATATCTGATTTATTGTGGGATAACCCAGTAGGGTTCCACGGTGGTCGCCGCTTCTTACCGTTGCGCTAAATCCAAACCCACCGTATATATTAGCAGTTGCAAAGGTTATATCACCGTTTTTTATCCTTTCGCGCAGAAGGGTTGACGAAAGGGGGTGACCATCCTTAGATATAGGATCGCAACATACAAAATGAATACCGTTTTCACGGCAAAAATCGGCCAAAAGGTAGGTATCACCCAAAGCATCTCTGCCAAAGCGGTAGTTGTATCCGCAGGAAATAAGTCTCGGCGAATATTTATTCAAAAGATACTTAAGAAAATCCTGCGCAGACATATCTCTGAAAACCTCAAAATCAAGCATGGCGATTTCCTCTACACCGAGATTTTGAAGTGCCGAAACTCTATCTTGCTCGGTCATCAAAAGTTCTTTCACGCCTGTAAAATAAGATTTGGGTGGATAGCGGAAGGTAACGGCTGTACGGGCAAACCCCTCGGCGGCGGATATAACCGCACGGTGACCTGCGTGAAGACCATCGAATGTGCCGAGTACTACTGCTTTTTCCATACTAACCTTCCCGTCCTATATTATTTATAACGCACTTGACTGCAAGTTGCTGTTGTTCACTGTCAGCCATACCTAATCCCAGAAAAATTTCGCCATATTTCACACGATATAAAGCACCTTGTGTGGTATCGGGAATTTTTATACGGTCGAAAGCAAGTTGTCCGCCGTTGGAAAACCGCACCGCTTGAGGACGGGTAACTGATATTGACGGCAGATGAGAAAGTGCAGTCTCTTCACTGACGATAAAGTCAGATATATTTTCTTCGCTCAATTGGTCGAGCGAAATACATTCATCGAGTGAAAATCCTGATGCAGCGGTTCGGCACAGAGCCGTAAGTGTTGCACCACAACCCAGTTTTTCACCAATATCACGGCAAAGTGAACGGATATACGTTCCCTTTGATACCGTAACATCTATTGAGAATTCATTATTTTCGTTAAGCGAAGAGGTGGATTCTAGAGAAAAAATCTCGACCTCTCGTTTAGGGATATCTACACTAAGCCCCTTACGGGCAAGTTCGTACAGACGAACGCCGTCCTTTTTCAAAGCGCTGTACATCGGCGGGGTCTGTTCTATCCTTCCCCTGAACGATTCAAGCATATTCAAAACAGCGTTGTTATCAACTGTTACCTTTTTTTCTTCGATTATGTTACCGGTTATATCGCAGGTATCGGTGGTTATACCCAGCCTTATAACGGCGCTATAACTTTTATCGGCATCGAGAAGATGCGATGACAGTGCTGTTGCCTTTCCGATAAATATGGGAAGAACACCGGTTGCCATCGGGTCAAGTGTGCCTGTATGCCCTACACGCTTCTCCTTTGTAAGCCGCTTAATACGGGCGACCGCACCGAAGGAGGTTATTCCCTCCGGTTTATTCAGTAGCAGAAACCCCTGCATAAGCCTCCTCCATAGCTTGTGCAACCACATCAAGCAGTTGCTTTTTAACATCGCCAATCTCTCCGTTAAGCGTAGCACCTGCGGCAGATCTGTGGCCGCCGCCGCCTAAACGCTTACATATTACCGAAGCATCGAGCGGTTCATAGGTGCGCACAGAAAGGCGGAACACCTCTTTATCGGTCTGTTTAACGGTTATTCCCACCTTTACACCTTCAACACACTGGGAAATCACCGAAATGCCCTCAAGATCGGGTCCGGAACAACCTGTTTTTTGTTGCATTTCCTCGGTAACGGTAAGAATCATACAACGGTTTTCAAAATGATACTCTGCCGAATCAAGGACCATTCTCTCGAGTTCGAGAATTTTCTTGGACTTTGTATCAAACATAAGTTTCGTTATATCGGCAGCACCTATATTATAGGCATATAGTTTTGCCGCTATTTCGTGGGTCTGTGCGGTAACATTAGAATACTTAAAACAACCCGTATCGGTGGCAATACCTGTATAAAGTGCCTTTGCAGTGATGTCATCCAGATCTGTTTTCATAATGTGCAACAGATTGAATATCATCTCACAGGTAGCCGATGCAGTTGCATCAAGGTAAAGATTTTTTGCGAATCTTTTATTGGAAATATGATGATCAATATTCAGATCAACATTATCACCGAAGCGCTCCTTGAGATCGCCGAGCAGTATCGCATCGGCAACATCCACCGCTACAACAACGGCATTGTCTTCGTTTACGGTATCGGTGTCGGTCATAAAAAATGCAAACTTTTCCGGAATAGCATCAGGACACAATACCATAGCGGTTTTGCCCATCTTCTTCAGTCCGTAATACAGCGCATACGCCGAACCCAAGGTATCACCGTCGGGAGATGTGTGGGTGAGGATAATATAATTATCATTTTGTTTAAGAAATCTTGCCGTTTTGCGAAGATTAAGTTCGTGACACCCAACCTTTTCAAGGTTTTTCATTATAAACCTCCTTGCAGTCAGTCATCGCTGACTTCCGACTCGACGGATTGCGACTCCGTCGGTGAGAAAGAATCTATAATTCTGGAAATATTCGCACTGTTTTCTATCGAGTTGTCGGCAACAAAGCGGAGTTGCGGTACCTTGCGCAGTTTCATTCTACTGCCAAGTTCACGGCGCAGATAACCTGCGGCGCTCTTATTGAGCGCCTTTACAGATTCCGCTGTAGCCTCAAAACCCTCTATAGCGCTTACATATACAGTGGCATAGGACATATCGCCCGAAACATCAAGTTTTACAATACTGATAAGTTTGCTGACACGGGGATCTTTTACCTCTCTGAGCAGTTCGGAAAGGGTTATCTTTATATCCGATGTTACCCGATTCATCTTATATCCTGCCATCAGTCTTTATACTCCTCCATAATAAATGCTTCAAAGACATCGCCATCCTTGATATCGGCGAACTTTTCAAGACCGATACCGCATTCATAACCCTGCGCTACCTCCTTGACATCGTCCTTGAAACGGCGTAATGAAGCAATGGAATCCTCTGCAATAATAACGCCGTCACGTACAACACGGATACTGCAGGCACGGGTTACCTTACCGTTTGTTACATGGCAACCTGCAATTGTACCTACGCTGGATATCTTGTATGTGTTACGAACTTCGACTGTACCAAGGATATTTTCACGGAACTTGGGAGCAAGCATACCCTTCATAGCCGCCTCTATTTCCTCTATGCAGTCATAGATAACACGGTACATTCTAATATCAACACCGTCACGCTCGGCAGCAGCCTTTGCAACAGCATCGGGGCGTACATTAAATCCAACGATAATGGCACCCGAAGTTTGCGCCAACATAACATCCGATTCGTTAACAGCACCAACACCGCCGTGAATAACCTTTACACAAACCTCTTCATTGGAAAGTTTTACAAGGCTGTCCTTAACGGCCTCTACACTACCCTGAACATCTGCCTTTACAATAACATTCAATTCTTTAAGGTCGCCTTCGCTGAGTTGTGTAAAGAGGTTGTCAAGTGTTACCTTCTGACGGGCATTGAACAAGTCATTCTTTATCTTTTCCTTACGTTGTTCAACAAGTTCACGGGCAAGTCTTTCATCCGAAACGGCATCGAATCCCTCACCTGCATCTGGAGTTTCTGCAAGACCTGTTATCTCTACCGGTACAGACGGACCGGCGTGTTTTACCTCGCGACCCTTGTCATCGGTCATCATACGAACACGGCCCACCGATGTTCCTGCAACGATAATATCACCCGAATTGAGCGTACCGTTCTGTACAAGAAGGGTTGCAACCGGACCGCGGCCCTTGTCAAGCTTTGCTTCGATTACTACGCCCTTTGCACGACGGTCGGGGTTAGCCTTAAGTTCTGCCATTTCGGCAACGAGCAGGATATTTTCAAGAAGATTATCAATTCCCATATGTGTTTTGGCAGATACGGGAACACAGATAATATCACCGCCCCACTCTTCGGGAACGAGGGAATGTTCGGTAAGTTGCTGAAGAATTCGGTCGGGATTTGCCTCCGGCTTATCCATCTTATTTATAGCAACAATAATCTGTACTTCAGCAGCCTTGGCGTGGTTTATTGCCTCTATCGTCTGGGGCATAATACCATCGTCTGCAGCAACGACAAGGACAGCAATATCAGTAGCCATAGCACCTCTTTGGCGCATAGCGGTAAATGCGGCGTGTCCCGGAGTATCAAGGAAGGTGATATCCTGACCGTTGCAGTTTACCCGGTAAGCACCGATGTGCTGGGTAATACCACCTGCCTCGGTATCGGTTACAGCAGAATTACGGATAGCATCAAGCAGGGAGGTCTTACCGTGGTCAACGTGTCCCATAACAACAACAACGGGATCCCTGGGCTTGAGGTTTTCTGCGGTATCCTCGGTTATATCCATAATCTTTTCTTCAATGGTAACAACAACAGCACGCTGTATTTTAGCACCCATTTCGGTTACAACGATCTCTGCGGTATCATAGTCGATAACCTGATTTACGGTTGCCATCATACCGAGTTTCATAAGTGTTTTAATAACCTCGGCAGCGGTCTTTTTAAGCGCTGCGGCAAGTTCCGCAACGGTTATCTCCTCACCAACGGTAACCGTGATGGGGGTTTTCTTTATTCTTTCAAGTTGCATACGACGGATCTTGTCGGCCTCGGTATCACGCTTGGCGTTCTGAGGACGACGGTAATCCTGCGACTTCTGCTTTATCTTCTGCTTACGGGTGAAGTTATCACGCATAGTATTTGCAGGTGCGATGGTCTCGTACTTTTCGTTGTACTTATCAATGTTAACATTCGATGTACGGGTATCAACATGGCGCAGTTGCGCAGGTCCACGGTTGGGAGCAACACTGGGGTTTTTCTCCTTTTTGGGCGGTGCAACAAGCGGACCATCGTAAGGCTTTTTCTCGGCTGCAGGTTTTGCCTCTGCCTTCTTTTCGGGCTTATTTTCGACCTTGGGTTCTGCTTTCTTCTCAGGCTTAACTTCCACCTTTTTTTCAGGCTTCGTCTCTACCTTCTTTTCGGGTTTTGCCTCTGCCTTCTTTTCTGTCTTTACCTCAGACTTTTCTTCGACCTTGGTTTTTGCATTTTCTGCAGCGGCGGCCGCCTTCAACTGTTCAAGAATTGCCATTTGTTCAGCCAGTTTCTTATCCTTTTCGCTCTGACGCTTTTCAGCAGCGGCGGCACGGGCATCTGCGCCCATAGCAAAGTATCCGTCAAAACTTTTAACGGTATTACGGGCGGTCATAGCCTCGAAAACAATACCTATTTCAGTCTCATCGAGAACAGCACCGGACTTTTTTTCCTTGCCTGTAAGTTCCAGAACAAGAGCGATTATTTCCTTTGAACTTACGCCGAAATCCTTTGCAAGTTCGCTTACTTTATATTTATTTGTCATTAGCATTTCCTCCCTTTATCTGCTCTGCAAGAGCACCTGCGAATGAACTGTCGTTTACCGATATTATTCCGCAATTTCGGCCGACAGCATCGGAAACGGATCGTATATCGTAATCGCCGAGCACTATGGTGCTGACGGATTTTTTATTACACTGAAAGGTTATTTCTTTTTGACTTTTCGGCGATATATCGAAGCAAACAAATACCAGTTTTGATTTGCCCGATTTTACCGCGCTTATAACGGCGCTCATACCGTACGATAATTTCCCTGCCTTTGCGGCAAAACCGAGTAATGTAAGAAATTTATCGTTCAAAGTTTTTCTATCTCCTCTTTAAGAGAATCGTACAGTTCACGGTCTGCCGTAATGTTGAGCGCACGGTTAAGTGCATTTGCCTTTTGTGCCTTTGCAAGACACTGGGTGTTCTTGCAAAGATAGGCGCCTCTGCCGTTTATCTTTCCGGTAGCGTCCGCAAGTACCTTTCCTTCGGGTGTTCGAACAACACGGATAAGTTCGTTCTTCGGTTTCATTTCACGACATCCGGTGCACATACGCATCGGTGTTTTTTTGGTTGTCAAAATAACCCTTCCTTTCATACACGGTAATTTTCAGTAGAATTATTCGCCGAAAAATCCGCTTTCGGGATGAATATCTATCTTCCAGCCGGTAAGTTTAGCGGCAAGACGAACATTCTGACCCTTGTTGCCGATGGCAAGTGAAAGTTGAGATTCGGGTACGCTTACCTTGCATACCTTAGGCTCGGTGCTTTCTATCTCGACCGATACGACCTTTGCAGGAGAAAGAGCCTCGCTGATAAATGCGACGGGATCTTCGCTGTATTTTACTATATCTATCTTTTCACCCGAAAGTTCTTCCACTATCTTATTTACACGGGCGCCTCTAGGGCCTATACATGCACCCACGGCATCAATTTCTGGATCTGCAGACCATACCGCCATCTTGGTACGGGAACCTGCCTGACGGGATATTGCCTTTATTTCGATGGTGCCGTCGAATATTTCGGGAACCTCGGTCTCGAAAAGGCGTTTTACAAGTCCGGGATGTGTTCTGGAAATCATAACACGCGGTCCACGCTCACTATCCTTGATATCAACAACATATACCTTTATATGGTCGCCCTCGCACAGTACCTCGTCCGGAACCTGCTCGTTCTTGGGAAGGGTGGTTTCACTGTGACCTACCGCCAGTATTGCGTTGCCGGTCTTGGGGTCGATACGCTGAACAACTGCGCTTACAAGTTCACGGTTATGATTCTGGAACTCGGCAATTACCTGCCCCTTTTCGGCCTCCCTTACACCCTGACGGAAGTTGTTCTTAGAGTTCTGGGCAACAACTCTGCCGAATTTTTTGGTGTCAAGTTTGATGTCGATAAATTCCTGCGTTGCCGCCTTCGAGTCAATAGCGATAGCATCTTCGCGGGATATCTGTGTGAACGGATCTTCAACAACATCAACTATAGCCTTACGGGCAGTTACAAGAAAAATTTCCTTTTCGGGATCGATAACACAGGAAACTATATCGTTGCCGCCGTAATCCTTTCTTGCCGCCACAACGATGGCCTCTGCTATCTTCTGGGCGATGAATTCCTGCGGTATTCCCTTTTCCTGCTCCATAAGACGGAGTGCTTCGAAAAATTCCTTAATATCCTTTTTTTCCTTTGCGGTCATTCTTTTTGCCATTTTGGTTACTCCCTCCAAATATTACATATCTATAAGATTTGCTTTTGCAATTTCATTTTTTGCCAGAACAACGGTTTCGACGTCGGTTTCAACGGTGATGTTTCCGTCCTCATAAGCGATAAGTTTTCCACACAGTTCCTTGCTGTTATCATGTGCCTTAAAAAGGCGGAGTCTTATCTGTTTGCCCAACATAGCGGTAAAGTGCTCGGGTCGGGTAAGTTCACGCTCAAGACCTGTAGAACAAACCTCCAGATAATACGATTTATCTATAGGGTCCGCTTCATCGATAACGGGGTCTATGGCGTGGGACACATTGGTGCAATCGTCTATCGAAATGCCATCTTCCTTATCGATAAAGACGCGCAGATAGTATGATGCGCCCTCCTTTACAAAACGGACATCCCACAGCGACACGCCCTGATCCAACACTGTATTTTCAATAAGACTAAATACTTTTTCGGCTATACCTGCCATTTTTTCACCTCTTTTTTAGGGGCATAGGCTTAGCATACCCCTAAGAACAAAAGTGAGCGGGTTGCCCCACTCACCTTTCTAACATACTACGCTATACATTATAACACTGTTTCGCAATAAAATCAAGTATTTTTTATAATATTATTATATTATAACTACCATAAAAAATTATTTACTCGTCTTCTTCGCCGGTATAAGAATTTACATATATCCTGACCAGAATCTCAGCGTTTACGCTTTCACCGTATTTGGGTTCCTGATCAAGAACTATTCCCGGCTCGGCATCGGGATCGTATCTGCCTACAACCTCGATATTTTCATAAAGAAAGCCCTGTTTAAGCAGTTCAAGTTTTGCAGCGGTTTCTTCCAGATCAAGAACATTTGCTATCTTTATTTCCTTCGGGCCCAGACTTATAGTAACCGCTATTTCGGTATCCTTTTCAACATTTTCGCCCACGGCGATCGACTGCGCACAAACAGCACCACGTGCAAACTTATCAGAATACTCTTTATCCTTTATCACAAACTTGAAACGTTCATAATCTTCGTTATCAACAATCTGTGAATAATACTGTCCCGAAAGATCCGGAACGGTATACAGTTGTTTCGATTCAACGGCATCGGAGTCAACATCGCCGATAGACGGAACACTTGGTGCCACGGTTGAACTTTGGAGTTCGGAATTTGCGCCATCGCTCTTTCCGAATATATCATCACGAAAAACGGTGAAGCAAAGAATGGCACCTATTACAATAAATACAAGTATAGTGCAAAGTGCTGATATCAGGGCATATTTAGCACCCGATGTTTTCTTTTGCGGTTCGGGTGTTTTGGCTGCCTGCTCTGCCTTACGGCGGTTTTCTGCCCTACGAACATTTTCGCGAGTTTCGCCGTAGACCAGTTCATTCTTGAAGGTGTCAATATCGGCAGTTCGTGCCTTTGGATTTACCTGAAGTCCGTTAGCAAGTGCAACCAGCACCTGACGGGGGAGTTCATCGGCAAGACGCGCAGGAATACTCATATTATCGTTCTTTATACGCTCTACCGCCACCGGAAGAGTATTGCCCACCAATGCCCTGAAAAGTGTAGCACTAAGACCGTAAACATCGGTATAGGTATCTACCGAAAGGTTTTCATAACCGTACTGCTCTACCGCAGCGTATCCACCGTAAAGTTCTACCGGAATGTCACTTTTTCCGCTACGGATACCGATGTTGATAATATTGGTAAGACGAAGTTTTCCGTCCCTTCCGACAATAATACTGTCGGGTGAGATTCCGCCGTGAATAATACCCATTTCGTGAAGTCCTTTAACAGTATCGATAAGCGGCAGAAAAAGCGGACGAACCTGCTCCCATTTAAGGCTGGAACCGTTGCGCACAAGAAAATCCTCAAGCGTTATACCGGAGGGAACGGGACCGACGGCATAGGCAGTTCCGTTTTCCTCAAACACTGCAAGTACGGGAAAAACAGACGGAAGTTCTGTAGCAATAAGTTTATTGTTTCGCTCCAGAAATTCCATCAATCCCTCGTTATAGGAAAAGGCGCTGTCCTCGGTAGGGGCAACGGTCTTATCAGGATTTCTTTTAGAAGCGGCCATCGGAAAATATTCCCTTATGCTTACAGCCGTATTACTTGAATTATCCCATGCCATATAGGTTATACCCTCATGGTTTACCTGTATGGATTTTCCGACCATATATCTGTCAGAAAGCATAAATCTTACGGGTAATTTATCCGCCTCATTGCCAATTGCAGCATCATATCCGCAAAGCGGGCAGACACGCTGACCGGAATTATCCTTCATACAGGCGGGACAAAGTCTGTCGGTATTCAAAATAACGACCTCCCCAAAAATAAAATTTCACACTAGTTATTATACCACAAATATTACATTTTGACAAGTAGCGTATCATCCTCGAAATCGAACATACCCTCCTGCCGACGACCATCGGTAACGGGTAACACCTTTTCAAACACGCAGGTATGATGTTCGGTTATTATCCTATCTTCGTGAAGAGAGCCGAAATACCAATGCCCGAAACTGCAGGAACGGCCTATCTCTTCAAGATAACCGTTCAGTTTGTTTACTCGGTCGGTATCGCCCCTGCGTAAAAGCATCGCACTTTTTACAAGCGACGGCGGCTCGTGGGTAATTATGAAATCCACAGCACAACCGGCCTCATAAAGCATCCTTGCACCGTCTGCCATTTCGGCGGGGGTAGCCTCCTCCTGACGCCACCATCTTCCGCTCTCAACGCGCATATCCTTATCTATGCTTTCACCGCCGCCGAATGTGAAGAATGTATAACCGTCTATATTAAATATCTGGCCGCGCATAAGATGCAGAAGGTTCCCTTTTATACGGTGCACCATTCCGCCCTTCCACACGGTGGTGCGGCATCGGTATATTGTATCAAGATTATCGTGGGTGCCCTCCACAAACGCAGTGACAAATTTACGGGTGGCAAGATAGTTTATAACCTGCTTTTCGGTTTTTGAACCGTCAAATATGTATCCAAAATCGCCGCAAACCAGCAAAACATCGCCCTTTTTAAGTTTTCTGAACTGCTTATCATAAAGCCGTTCAAGATCGCCGTGCATATCACCGGTAACATATATCATACCGTCACCTCATTCCTGAATTTATTTTTCTTGATAAATTGTATTTTAATACTTTCATTTTGTCAATATTTAATGTATAATAAAATTGCAATTATATTATACAACATTTTTCGGGAGATTTCTATGATAAAAAAATTGGTATCATTTATATTATGTATAACAGTTCTTACCGGAATTCTGATCCTACCTGTAAGCGCCTACGAACCGACCGGTTTTGATCTGAAAGCCCGTAATGCGTTGCTGGTTTGTATGGACACGCAGGAGGTGCTGTTTGAAAAGGATGCCGATGCTCAGGTGTATCCTGCATCCATCACCAAGATCATGACTATTATTTTAGCACTTGAAAGCGAACTTTACAACCCCGATGCCAAAATTGCCATGACCGAAGAGGCGCTCGATCTGATAAGCGGTACGGGAAGCGTTGTTTCAAATCTGAAGCAGGGCGAGGAGATAAGTCAGCTGGATCTTATGCATCTGCTGCTGATGTCCTCCTGCGGTGACTGTGCATATCTTGTAGCACTGCACTATGGCGGTTCACTGGAAAACTTCGTTGATATGATGAACAAAAAAGCCGCCGAACTTGGTATGAAAGGCACCCATTACACCAATCCCGTGGGACTGCACGATGACCAGAACTATACCACGGCGAACGACACATATCTTCTGACCGCCTACGCACTTAAAAACAAAACATTCAAAGAAATCTGCGAAAAGACCCGTTACACCGTGGAGGCGACTAATATGTCCCCTGCCCGTACCATCTCGACCTCGGTATTTCTTCAGGATTCTTCAACCGCTTTTTTCTACACCTATGCCAAGGGTGTTAAAACAGGTTTTACAGACGAGGCCGGAAGATGTCTTGTAAGCACCGCTTCCTACAACGGATATAATTATATGTGTTTACTGTTCGGATGTGAAAACAGCAAAACCTACCGTTACGAATTTACAGACAGCAAAAATCTGTACCGATGGGCCTTTAACAATTTCGAATACAAGCGCATAGCCGATACCGAAAATCCGATATGCGAAATAGCGGTAGACCTTTCATTGGAGACCGACTTTGTTTCTCTTTATGTTGAAGAAGGTTTCCTTTCGGTATTGCCCAAAGATGCCGACGATTCAACAATAACGATAGTGCCGAAACTTGAATCAAAGTCGGTTGATGCACCCATCAAAAAGGGTGATGTGCTGGGAACAGCGGATATAATTTACGCCGAAAAGGTCCTGGGCACAGTAAATCTGGTTTCGGGTGAAAATGTTAAAAAAAGCAATTTACTTGCCGTTTTACGCGCAATTAAAAACTTTTTCACCTCGGTATATATGCAACTGATCTATATAGCGATAGGTATTGCAGTGATAATTTTCATTATTGCAATCATCCGTATGAATTCAGGACGCAAATCAAAAAGAAAAATAAAATACATTCCGTACGACGAAAGGGAGAACAACAATGACAAATCTTAAAAAAATTATCGCGATTATTCTTGCCGCTTCTATGCTGGTATTACTTATAGGCTGCGGTAAAAAAGACTCCGGGGATGGCACCACACTCACTTCCAAAGGCAACAAGACTGCCATCATCACCGTTAAGGATTATGGTGAGATAACGGTTGAACTGGACGAAAAAACAGCACCAATCACGGTTGAAAACTTTGTATCCCTTGCAAAGAAAGGTTTTTATGACGGTCTTACATTCCACCGTATAATACATCGGTTTATGATTCAGGGCGGCGACCCTGAAGGCACCGGTATGGGTGGAAGCGATAAAAACATAAAAGGCGAATTCTCTGCAAACGGTGTGGAAAACAATATCTCCCATGTGCGCGGTGTTATCTCGATGGCGAGAAACGGATACGATTATAACAGTGCATCTTCGCAGTTTTTTATCGTGCACGAAGACAGCACTTATCTTGACGGACAATATGCCGCTTTCGGCCGTGTTACCAAAGGTATGGATGTAGTAGACAAAATAGCCGCAAACACCCCCGTTACCGACAGCAACGGTTCAGTAGATCCCTCAAATCAACCGATTATCGAGTCGATCAAGATAGTAAAATAAGTTTTTTACGGATGGCTCGATGCCATCCGTATTTTTTTGAATTCTTTTGCAACCTTTCAGCGGTTTGAAAAGTATTATATATGAAGCGGAAAATAATCCCATATTTTTCGCTGCGAGGAGGGATAAAATGGAAAAGATCTTAAATGTTGAACGCGCATTCGATAAATACTCCGATATGGTATACCGTCTTGCCTTTGCAAGGGTAAAAAATAAATATGATGCGGATGACATATTACAGGAGGTTTTTCTGCGGTATATGCGCACAAAAAAGATACCGCAAAGCGAAGAACATACCAAAGCGTTACTTATCAGAATAACAATAAACTGTTCAAAATCAACGCTTACCTCACCCCACAGGAAAAGAACCGAACCCTTAAACGAACAATTTTCTGTGAGTGACGGAAATTTTGATACACTTGATGCCGTATTGCGGTTGCCGCTTAAATACCGTACCGTGGTGCATCTATACTATTACTGCGGATATTCGGCCGAAGAGATTGCCTCCATTCTTTCCCTTAAATACACAACCGTAAAATCTCAACTGTTCCGCGCAAGGAAAATGTTGAAAACCGAACTGGAAGGAGATGAACTCGATGTTCGAAAATAACTATAAAAAACAGATGGATTCCATCGTTCCCGACGAAGAACTGAAAGCAAAAATAAAGGAGAGTTTTTACCGCTCGTCCGAAAAGAAATATCGCAAAACTGCCCGAATATACCGAATAGGTCTTGCTGTTGCAGCCTGCATTGCTATAGCCGTTTCGGTTATTCTAATACCGAAAAACACCGACAATGGGTTCACCGAAACACCTGCTCCGCAAAATGCAGTAAAAGGCTATCTTGAAACCACCGATAACTACGACACACTTTATACCCATTTCAAAAAACTGAAAAGTCAAATGAAAAATTACGGCGACGGTTTTTACCTATACACCGAAGAGTACGAATATGTATACGACGAAGAAACGAAATATGGGGATCAAGACATCGGTACAGACAGTCTCGCCAAGCCGGGCACCTCTGCCGGAGAAGGTAAAAACGAATCCGTAGATGTTACCGACGATGCTGATTTTTCCGAAACCAACAATCAGGTTGCCGGCGTAGACGAAGCAGATATAATAAAAACCGACGGTAAATACATCTATTCCCTTTATAAAAACCGCGTGTGCATCACCCGCGCAAACGGCAAGGATACCAAAAAATTATCCGAAATACTGCTGTCTTTCGAAAAGAATGAATATTACAAGGATATGTACATCAGCAACAACCGAATAATCGTTATGGGCACCATTTCGCGTGGGGAACAATACAGCACCGAAGAGACCCTCATAACCGTTATCGATATCAGCGACAAAAATAAGCCCGATGTAATCAACATTATAAAGCAAAGCGGATATTACCACTCCTCCCGACTGATAGACGGCACGGTTTATGTGATAAGTGAATATTCGGTATCGCTACCCGATGTAAATAAGGAATGTCTTGACTCCTTTATCCCGTACAGCGTATACGAAAACGGCGATATTTACATCGCAGCACCCGGCTGTATACGGTTTGAAAAGGATATAGAGGGCACCACATATATCGTGGCAAGTTCCTATGATGTACAAAGCGGAGAACTGCTTTCCAACTGTTCGGTGCTGGGAAAAGTGAACGATATATACTGCAGCACCAACAACATTATAACCACCTCGCATAAATACAGGAATAAAAACGGAATTTCGGAAAATTATACCCTTCTTTCCCGATTTTCTATAAAGGATAAAAAAATTGAATATGTAGCATCTTCGGAAGTAAACGGTACACCGCTGAACCAGTTTTCGGTCGATGAATATAACGGATATTTCCGCATCGTAACCACCGTTAACAGTTACACTTATTATGAAAATACCAAATACGATTCCGTTTCAATGGAATCAAGAATGTCGAACTGTTTGTATGTTCTGAACGACCAACTTAAAATTGTTGGAAGCATAGAGAACATCGCCCCTGATGAGCGTGTTTATTCAGTAAGATTTATGGGTAAGATAGCATACTTCGTTACCTTCCGTCAGGTAGATCCGCTGTTTTCTGTTGACCTTTCCGACCCTGAAAATCCCGTTATTATAGGCAGCCTTAAGATACCCGGATTTTCCGATTATCTTTACCCCTACGGCGATGGGCTGTTGCTTGGAATAGGCTGCGATGCCGATGAAGAGACCGGTCGAGTTGGATATATGAAACTTTCTATGTTCGATATATCTGACCCCGCAAATGTAACCGAAAATGCCGTAACCTTGCTTGACGGAATATATGAATCCCCTGCACTTTCTGAACACAAGGCAACACTTGTAAGTGCAAACAAAAACCTTATCGGATTTGGTATAGGTAAAGATAAAGACAGTAAATGGGAACCCAGTTACCGTGTATACAGTTACGAAAACGGAGAATTCAACCTTCTTGCGGAACTTCCCCTTACAAACGGTGACGAGTTTGACCACAATCTTTTCGATTCACTGCACTATTCAAGAGGTCTGTTTATAGGCGATAACCTTTATATCGTAAACGAAATAGGCGTTTGGGTATACGATATAAATTCAATGCAAAAAATTACAAATATAAAATTCTAAACGAAAAATCCGTTCCCCGAGAGGAACGGATTTCGTTTTCACAAAATTATATAGAAGAAAATGCATATAAACTGCAGTATACTGCCAAGCACAACAAACAGGTGGAATACCGAATGAATATACCGTTTTTTAGCGCCTATGCCGTAGAAAACGGCACCCACCGTATAGGCTATGCCGCCTGCAAGTAACCAAAGAAGTCCTGCCAAAGGAAGCGCCTGCATCGTTGGCTTTGCCGCAAGTACAACACACCAGCCCATTCCTATATAGCACACCATAGAGAACTTTGAATACTTTTTAAGGTCTATAGCAGTAAATACGGCGGCAATTATTCCAAGTCCCCATACAAGACCGAATATAACCCAACACCACGCAGCACTGACCTGCCGTATTGCGCCGAAAAGAATGGGTGTATATGTTCCGCCTATCATAAAGTAAATCGTGCAGTGGTCAATAACCTGCAAAACCTTTTTTGGTGTTTCAGGTTTTATACCGTGGTACACACTTGACATCGTATACAAAGCAACCATCGAGGCACCGTATATAGCACTGCCGACAACGCTCCAAGCATCACCTTTTATTGCCGAAAATACAACGCACAGTACCAGCGCTATAATGCCGAAACCGCCGCCGACAATATGGGATACCATATTAAAAATTTCTTCTGCCCGAGTATACTCGGGCAGAAGCCTATCCTTTAATTTTGTTCTTTTCATTAAACCCTTAAAACCTTCTTAACCGTTAGAACCTATAGTTATCTGAATTTCGTGTATCTTACCCGAACGGTAGACCTTTACA
>JAZOBW010000091.1:0-7045 GCA_045596185.1 Acutalibacteraceae bacterium
GGGTCGGGTAACGGTTCCGGCGGCAACCTATACGCAAGGCCCTATAACCGGTGAATATAGTATTACACCCGGCATAGCAACACTTATAGTAACCGGTACTATTTAATTTCAGATGTAAAAAAACGACCGTTTTCGAAAGAAAACGGGCACTTTAGTTTATTGTTTTTCAATATGCACATCAACCTGAGGATAGGGGATTTTGATATTGTTCTTATCGAATGCGGCTTTAACATTTTCCATAACATCGAAGTGTACAGTCCAATAATCCTCGTTTTTACACCAGATACGCACGGTATATTCAAGTGCACTTTCGGAGTGTTTTGAAAGTCTTACAAAGGGTGCAGGATCCTTAAGTGCATTGGGATGTGCAGCGATAACTTCCTCTATAACCGATTTTACCTTGTTAACATCACAATCGTATGCAGCGTTGAAAACGAGGTCAACACGGCGAAGCGGTTCGGAAGAGTAGTTTTCTATGATAGAGTTTGTGATAGAACCGTTAGGAATGGTAATGCGTTTGTTATCGAGAGTAAGCAGAACGGTGTAGATAACGGTTATCTCTGAAACGGTACCTGTTTCACCTGCGGCTTCTATAAAATCGCCAACCTTAAAGGGCTTGAAAAGAAGGATCATAATTCCGCCTGCAAGATTGGAAAGGGCGCCCTGAAGGGCAAGACCTATGGCAACACCGCAGGAAGCGAGAATCGTGATGAAAGATGTGATAGGAATGCCCACGATTGCTGCAATAGTGATCACCAGAACAAAGGCAAGCGCAATACTTGCAAAACTGGAAAGGAACGAGCGCAGACTGCTATCTACCTTATCAAGTTTGGGAGAACTCTTAATGAACTTTTTAACTATTTTAATAAGTTTCAGTCCAATAAAGAGGATTACAACTGCCTCTATAATTTTCACTCCCACAGATGCGCTTAGTGTAAGCAGATAGTCCCAAAGTGCTTTGAAATCCATAAAAACAACTCCTTGAATATAAATTGTATTTTAATTATATCATTCACATACTGTAATATCAAGAAATATATCTATATAAAACTGCGAACCCGAAAAATATTATCGGGTTCGCAGTTTTTGGAAAGTTCATCAATCGAACATCAACTTTATAAACAAACCGCCTTGAACGGTACGGTGCTGGAAGCCTCTCATAAGGGAAGTATCTGCGAAGTACCAGTCGGTCATCGGAACTCTGGTATGCATAACATTATATGCGTTCCAGAGAAGGCCGGTAAAGTATTCAAAGTCTTCCTTCTTGTCAGAGAGGCAGGCTGCCCATACAAGCCAGTCAGACTTGGTGTATGTAGAACGGTTGTCAAGCGGTACGCCGTAGGCATAAGCCTCTTTGTAGTAACGGGCGATTTCACCCTCGTAGAATTTAGCAGGGAAGAGGTTGGTCTTCCAGAGTTTATCCCATATGGCGTTGTATTTAAGACTAAAGGTGCCCTCGCGGTCGTAAGCAAGGCGGTAACTTCCGTCGGCATTAGCGGCGCGTTCGCAGAACGAATCGGCATATTCCTTTGCTTTTGCCATAATTTCGTCTGCCTCTGCCGTTCTGCCTATCTGTGCAAGAATATCGGCATATCCGGCCATACCCATAATGGCTTTAAGAGAAAGGTTGCAGTTGTGTGCAAGATGACCGGCAAAGTCGTCGGTGCAAAGTTGGAATTCGGGGTCGTTGCCGTACTTAATAAGATAGGTGTTCCAAACCTCAAGAAGGTCCATCATGCTTTCGGCAAATTCGGTGTTTCCGTCTGCCTTGCAGATTGCGGCAACCAGTGTTATCATATTACCGCATTCTTCAACCGGCATCTGGTATTCAAGTTCGTTGTTATGGTATACCTGACCGTTAACGATCGGATACTGACCTACATCGTGGGGGGCAAAGTCAAATATCCAGGCATCGCTTCTTGAATAACGGATTATCGGGCGGAGCATAGCCTTAAGCAGTTCGGTATTGTAATAAAGGAACATTGGTGCGCTGGGGTAGGTAACATCAACCGTTGCGGCACAACCGTTGGAGAAACATTCTTTGGAAATATAGATGTTTTCGCCGTTTTCATCAACAGCAAGTTTGTGCGCTGCCATTACCTGACGGTAAGCAAGTGTAAGAAGTTCGGCGTATTTTTCGCCTCCCTTTGCGGTAGCCTCATTGACAAGATCGGCAGAGAATGCATCACATTTTGCCTTGAGTTCATCATATTCATTGGCGGCTTCGGCCATGGCTTCTTCAATAGTTTTGCCGTCCTTCTTCCAGTATGCCTTTACCGGCTTTTCAAAGTAGATAAGGCTGTCAATATCGTCATAACCGATAAGGAAAAGTGCATCATTATTAAGATCGGTTTCGGCATATACGGCAAACAGATCATCGTATACCTCGCGGCCGACATAACCGTCGCCCTTTACTGCAAGGTAGAGATAACCCCAGTCGATACGGATATTATCGCCCGAACGCCAAAGAACCTTCTGAATACCGTTGCCCATACTGATAGCGGTGCAACCTTCGATGGTTGCCGGATAATCTAATGCTCTGCTTTCACTCTGCTTGTTAAGAACTAGTTCTTCGCTGCAGGAAAGTTTAGCAGAAACCTTATGGTCCTTACCGTCAACACTCTTGTAGGAAAGTTTGAGATATGAGACGGGACGGGAAGCATAATAGAGATCGGTTACAAGGATAGGTGTAGTGAAAACTGCTGTAAGTTCGATCTTTTCGTTTGCAAAAACAACGGTAGTGGACATGGCATCCATATCAACCGAGACCTGCGGAATAACCTTGTCATAAGACCAACCCAGGAAACGGAATTTTTCACCGTCAACAGTTACAGTACCGCACATAGCGTTGCGGCTACATGTCCAATGTTCGGGGTAGCGACCGTTGATGTCGTCTTTGGCCCATACAGAGAAATAGGGATCAACCGTGATCAACGGTATAGATGGAATACGCATTTTCATAATAAATCCTCCAAAAAAATAATTGAGGTATTGAACCATTTGTATTATAATGAATGTGTAGTTTTTTTTACACCGATAATTCAATTAAAAAGGTGAGGAATACAATTTGAGAGAAGAAGTTCGTTCGTTCCCGAAAACGGGGCAGATGCCGATGCATATATCTATGGCAGGAATAACATTTCCCGATAGCAGTTACTATATTAACCGTCCTGAATCCCCCATTACTGTTATGGAATACATTTCCGAAGGCGAAGGGTATATAAGAACCCCCGATGGTGAGGTAAAGGTTGGTGCAGGACAGATATACATACTGAAAAAGGGGCAGGACCATTACTACCGTTCTTCGCCCACAAATCCGTGGCGCAAGACATTTATAAATATAGTGGGGGAAATGCCGCTAATCATTATGCGCGAATACGGTTTCGGCGATGAGTGGCTGTTTGGCGGCGAGGAACTGCGTCCCGTATTTGAACAGATAGAACAATTGCTTAGTTGTGAGGTTGCCGATGCCGGTATTCAAGCAAGGCTTTCTTCGATATTTTTGTATGTTATATCCTATCTGGGAATGTCAAAGATGCGTACCGCCCACGGCGAGGAGGCAACAAAACTTAAAGACTATCTCGACAATAATACCGACAGAATAATAAGTAATGTTGAATTGGCGGCACAAATATTCCGGTCCCCCGATTATTGTGTGAAACTTTTCCGCCGTGAATACGGCACAACACCATACGATTATCAACTTTCTGAAAAGATGCGTATTGCCCGCAGACTGCTTCGCGACACTGCGATGCCAGTTTCGGAAATAGCCGAATCTTTAGGCTATGATGACCCAAAATATTTTTCGGGACTTTTCAAGCAAAAATGTTCAATGTCACCACGCGACTATCGAAAGGATACCCATCTTAAATAGGGTATAGCGTCCCCTTGTATCACATATATAATAATGTGGAGGGGAATGTTTTGGAATTTTTGAAGTATGCTGCTGTTATTGTATTGGCACTCGGTGCATTTATAATATTGGGTCTTGCAGTCGGTAGCGGAAAACCGATAAAAGCGTTGCTTATAAATTCACTTATCGGAATATCTGCTTTAACAGTGATAAACCTTATAGCAAAATTCACCGGTGTTCATATACCCGTCAATGAATGGACATTCGGTGCCGCAGGTATATACGGAATACCTGCCGTTGCAGGACTTTTGGTTTTGCAAGTTTTAATGTAGGGTATTGATAAAAATAAAATTGTTTGTTATAATCAAAGAAACAGTTTTGAAAAGAGAAATGGGTGGAAGTATGAAAAGATTTTTTTGTGTTTTAATATCAATAGTGCTTATGTTGTGTTTCAGCGGCTGTAAGGATGCGGCAGATACTGAAAGTACTGCTTCGGAATATGAAGAGGTTATATATATGTATGATGATGAAACATCGCCTTCGGATAATACCGATGAGCAGAGTTCATCACAGCAGAAGACCGAAAGCAATCCCGATTCATCATCAAAAACTTCGCCCGACGGCAGTTCATCTTCCGAACCGACATCTCACCGTAATGTAAGAAAGTATCTCGGTGCAACTACCGTTGCCGATGGAAATATCGCACTTTCGGAGGAACGTGTTTATTTTAGCCCGTACAGTTGGTATGATGCCGGCAATTTCAAAGTAAACACCGTTGGCGGCGGATACATAAAAATAGCCTTTACCGGAAGTTATCTTGGCATAAAGGTTGATAAAAACCGTACATCTACCCCCGATAAAACAATGATACAAACATATATAGATGGGGCAACAGAACCGGTTCTAAAAACGCTCTTTGATGCCGATGTTGACGGTCTTCTTAAAATAAAGGACAACCTTTCTGCCGGTACACACTATGCGATAATTTATCTTTCTTCTACCGATGGAAGTGAAAATGCATGGTCTGCACCTCCTAAAAATGCGCTCTATGTAAAGGGATTCAAAATCAAAGCAGGTGAGCAGTTGCTCGACCTTGCCGATACTCCTATTAAAGTAAAGTCCAGAAGGATACTTATCTACGGCGATTCCATCACCGAAGGCTACGGTGCTATAAAAGGTAACGAATACGGCTACGCACCCATTATGGCAAACCTTCTTGACTGTGAATACGGTCAGTGTGCTGTGGGCGGTGCAGCGTGGACGCACGGTGCCACAAGAGGTGTTGATACCTTCTACTACGAAAACGGTCTTAAGGGTTATTGGCGTTATCATTATTACGGCGCATCAAGATTCATTGATGACGATATCAGAAAAGGCTATATAGATGGTACGCCCGATGCAGTATTTATAAATATGGGTACTAATGATATAAGCGGCTCTGATTCCGATGTTCAGGGCAGGCTTAATGCATGGATCCGAGATACTCGTCTTGCAACCTCAAAGACTACCGAGATTTTTGTAATAGTACCCTTCAAGTACGGCAACGGTGAGGCAAAGACGACCTCACAGCGTACGGCATTCCTTAAGGGCTACAGTAATTATGCCGACCGCAATAAGAATGATACCCACATTCATCTGCTCGATCTCGGCACCGAGGGAGCCCAGATAGTTGTTGATAACAGTACCGATGCACTGCATCCCGATATGCAGGGTTCGTCGATACTTGGAAATAAACTTGCCGCTCTAGCAAAACCATTATTACCATGAGGTGTTAAAAATGAAAAGAATAATATGTATTTTGATGTCATTGATGCTCGTTTTCGGAGTTTGCGGTTGTAAAGACAAGGCAGATACCGAAAGCACCGCTTCTGAATATGAAGAGGTAATATATATGTATGAGGATGGGGAAGATCAGTCCGATATATCGTCAGATAATACCAATACATCGCAGGAACAGTCTTCTGTACAGAATCCGGATACGCAGGATAATACCGATACTTCAAGTACCGCACCTGTAAAGACGGGAAAGTATTCGCATCCCAAACTTGGTGCGGCAACCGTTTCAAACGGAGTTATTCCCGTAACCGATGGTCATATCTACTTCAGCCCTTACAGTTGGTATAATGGCGGAAACTATAAACTTACTACGATAGGCGGTGGATATGTAAAGGTCGCTTTTACCGGCAATTATCTTGCACTTGGTGTAGATATATCCAAACTTGGTGATGTTCCGCCCGAACACCTTATCGTTCACGCATATATTGATAGCACAAAAAAATATGTTTCGAAAACGCTTTCGGATGTTTCTAATGGAAAACTTGTGTTGGCAGATAACCTATCGGCAGGTACCCACTATGCAACTATTTACCTTTCTAAAACCGATACGGAGGATGCTTGGTACGGTGACCCCAAGAGCGCTCTTCGTGTAACCGGAATTCATATTGCATCAGGTCAGCAGGTACTCGACCTTCACGATACACCAATTGCGGTAAAGAACCGCCGTGTTGTATTTTACGGTGACTCTATTACCGAGGGTGCAGGTCTTTCCGGTGCCGAACTAAGTTTTGCACCCAAACTTGCAGAACTTGTAGGTGCTGAATACGGTCAGAACGGAAACGGCGGAATAGGGTGGTTCTTGGGCGGATCACGCGGTTTAGATCAGTTCTATTTTGCCGATGTCAATGACCGCGGTTATTGGAGATACTATTTCCAGAATGCACCCCGATTTATAGACAATAATCCGTCTAAGGGTTATATCGACGGCACACCCGATGCAGTCTTCCTTAATATGGGTGAGAACGATGGAAATCAAAAGCAGCCGATGTCTGCAGACGAGATTAAAAAGGCACTTACAAATTGGATTGCCGATGCAAGAGCAAGTGTTGCACCTGATACACAGATATTTGTAATCGTTCCGTTCAACTTTAATTCACCCAAGGCCCAGTACCAAAGATTTAAGACTGCATTTGTTGCAGGCTTCGAGGAGTATGCAAAGACAAACCCCAACGATAAAAACACCCATTTGCTCGACCTCGGCACTGACGGATTTGATATGGTTAAAAATAACTCTACCGACCGGCTGCATCCCAATGCATTTGCTGCAGAACAACTTGCCCAAATGCTTTCAAAACAGATAGAACAGTATTGGTAAAATTAAAAGAGTCTTTGACCGCGGTCAAAGACTCTTTTAAT
>JAZOBW010000092.1:0-18475 GCA_045596185.1 Acutalibacteraceae bacterium
CCGCCCGACTGTGAAACCGGAAACTGTGCCTTATTGCGGTATCTTTCGATTTTTTCGGCGGTAATCAGCGGTTGCGGCATCATATCTATTTTGCCGATACGTTTAACCGTTTCATAAACACGATTAAACTTGAAATCGCACTCTCCCCTATAGTCGATGTGGCGGAATACACAGCCGCCGCAACGGTTGAATGTATCGCAATCAACGGCGATGCGTTCGGGCGATGGAGAGATTATTTCTTCAAGCCGTGCCACACAGTAGTTTTTCTTGACTTTAATTACCTTGACCCTGACGCGGTCACCGATGGCGGTAAGCGGCACAAAAACGGCTATACCGTTAAATTTTCCGATGCCGTTGCCCTCTGCCGAAATATCCGAAATATCGAGTGTTAAATAATCGTTTTTATTCATATTACCCGACCTGTTCCTCAGGAACAAAGTTTTCATCGATAGAGCCTTCCTGCAAAATCGAGTTGCCGCGGCGACAATCGTAGACTGCACCGTGTGCCACATCAAGCGGCATACCGTCTATCATAACGACATAGCCGTCTTCCCAGTGTGCCTCAACACTATCCAGTCCCGTCTGCCAGAAAACATTTTTCTTGTCACCCTTATAAATAACCTCGCCACGGACCGCAGTGCCAAGAGAATTCGAGATGCTGTAAATATTAAGTGTGCGTTTGCCATCGGGAGAATCCACCGACTGCGAAAGCGTTCCCTGAGGCAAACTGTTTATATCGAAAAAGAGGTTATTCTTTACCGATATTGCGGTGTTTGTAACTACCACAAGCATCGTTACTATATAAAATATCTTAAAAAACAGATTCTTCTTCACAATAACCCCTCCCTCTAAATTTCCGTACTATAAAATGGTTCGCTGTAGGCGATGCTTACGGTTGCATTATACTGTGCCACGGCAAATCGACAGTGAACAAGGTAGCACAGTATAAGCAGCGGCAGTGTTAACACCAACCCAACCGCAAAAACGGATAAAATTATCCATACGATAAGCGAAAGACCCAGATACACAAATTCTAAAGCAGTTCGCTTGGATATCATTTTTGAAAGATGTAATGCCTCTGCATAGTGCATATCCTCGTCGGCAACATACAGAAACGGCGCCATATAAAACCGCAGTGCATATATCATTATCAGAACGGTGGATATGATGCGCACAAATTTTGCCACCATCCACAAATCCGATGCCCAAACGGGCATTTGTATGCCGAGACTTCCGTAAAAATCGGTATTGGACATCACCTGCAGCAGAGTGGGAACTATCATCAGAAGAACGGTGCGCAGAAGTATCCTTGCCCACACAGCAATTAAAAACTTAAGCGCCCTTGTGTAGATATTGGCCGCTGAAAAATAATGGAATATCGAAATTACATCATCCTTTACGCCCCACTGTAATCTTCTGAAAAATCGCAAAACGCCCAGAAAAAGCGGAAGCAAAAGAAATATAAGTAATAAATTTTGCAAAACGGTCGCCATAAAATTGCCCAGAAAGACTGCCGAAACGCCGACGGTAAGGCTGGTTGCAAAATAGATGGCAACAGCCACAGAAACAGCAACCACACAGCGAAGCATATTACCTTTCAGTATTGTTTTGGCAGTTCTTTTTATAACTGCGGTTGACGGCAACATAGTACATCCGCCTCCTTTGGAAATATTCTATACCGAAATTAAATCTAAATTATTAAATAACCTTTAATTTTGCGTAATTTGACATAAGTTTTTTGGTACCCACCTTATCAAAACTTATCTCTATCAAAATATCGTTTCCCATGGGCTTTGTAGAAAGCACCGTTCCTACACCGAAAGCCTTATGTTCTACACGCATACCTGCTGTATATACCGTGTCGTTCTTTTTAGGAACATCGGCAGAGTAGGCACCGAAGGGCTTTGCCGCAGCACCACCCGAATAGGACGGCTTACTACGTGAATATCCCGTAGCGCCGAAGGTGTTTTTTCCATAAGAATTATTTGAATAGGAATTACCCGAATAGTATGACTGCATGGGCAAAGCCTCCGCCTCGCAGCGGCAGCAGTCCTGCGGTATTTCACGCAGAAAACGTGACGGCAGGTTACGGCTGGTGGTCCCGTATAGCATACGGGTAGACGCATTGGTTATAACAAGATTTTTTCGTGCACGGGTTATTGCAACATAGGCAAGTCGGCGTTCCTCCTCTATATCCTCGTTGCCGCCGTACACCGACTGGGCAGAGGGGAACAGCCCCTCCTCCATACCGATAAGAAATACACGGTTAAATTCCAGACCTTTTGCGGAGTGAACGGTCATAAGAAGAACCTTGTCATCGCTGTCATCAAGGGCATCGGTATCACTGACAAGGGCAATCTCCTCCAAAAATCCGGCAAGGGTGGGTTCATCGTTATCGAGTTCATACTGCTTTACCGTGGTGATAAGTTCCTCCACATTGGAAAGGCGGTCTGCCGATTCCTGCGTTCCCTCTGCAATAAGTGCGTTGCGGTATCCCGAAACTTCGAGCACACGCTCCAGCAGTTCTACAGGGGAGGTATCCTCTGCATCATCGATAAGCGGTTTCATTGCATCACAAAATCCCTTTAATTTTGCACTTGCTCGGGAAAGTGCGGCGAATTCATCCGCACGGGAAAAAGTCTCATAAAGTGATATACCCAGTTCCTGCGCTATCTTCGCAGCATTATTCACGGTAGTATCACCGATACCCCGTTTGGGTTCGTTTATTATTCTACGTAAACGCAGATCGTCGCCCGTGTTGCTTATTATATGCAAATACGCCAGAACATCGCGTATCTCCTTGCGTTCAAAAAAGCGATGTCCGCCGATAACCTTGTATGAAATTCCGCTTCTTGCAAAGGCGTTTTCTATCGCCGCCGACTGCGCATTATTGCGGTACAAAACGGCATGGTCGCAAAGGTTGCCACCCTCACGGATATTATCCAGAACGGTGTCTGCCACATACCGTGCCTCGGCGCGTTCGTCACCTGCGGTGTATATCAGAAGCACCTCGCCCTCGCCGCTGTCGGTCCAGAGCGTTTTGCCCTTTCTGCCGCGATTATTGCTTATAACGGCATTTGCCGCATTCAGAATATTACCCGTTGAACGGTAGTTCTGCTCAAGACGTATTACCTTGGCGTTAGGATACTCGTCCTCAAAACCGAGGATATTTTCAATCGTGGCACCGCGGAAGCGGTATATGCTCTGGTCGTCGTCGCCGACAACACAGATATTGCCGTGTACACCCGCAAGAAGGCTTATAAGCCGATACTGGGCGTGGTTGGTATCCTGATACTCGTCCACCATTATATATCTGAAGCGACGGGCATAGCGGTCAAGAACTTCCGGTGTATTTTCAAAAAGTTCCACCGTTTTCACAATCATATCATCAAAATCCATCGCATCGGCAGATTTCAGCCTTTTCTGATACTCACGGTAGAGCGTTGCCACCGTTTTTTTACGAAGGTCTACCCCTGCCGACTGCTCATACTCGGCAGGACCTATAAGAGCGTCTTTAGCGGCGGATATTGCCGAAAGTGCATTCTTGGGTGATATTATCTGCTCGTCTATACCGAGATTTTTCATAATCTCTTTCATAAGGCGACGTTGGTCATCGGTATCGTATATTGTAAAACTTGAGGTGTGACCGATATATTCGGCATTTATGCGCAGAATTTTTCCGCAAACCGAATGGAAGGTACCTGCCCATATTTCCTCTGCAGCGGTGCCGATTTTTCGGGCGATACGCTCCTTAAGTTCGTTTGCCGCCTTGTTTGTAAAGGTGATGGCAAGTATCTCCCAAGGTCGGGGCGCATCAACGGCAAGGGCATCCTCTTCATCGAAACCCTGCGTGATAATATCCGAGCGGTAGGCGTTACCGTACTTCATCATATAGGCTATTCTGTTTACCAGAACGGTAGTTTTGCCACTACCGGCACCTGCAAGTACGAGAAGCGGCCCGTTAACGGTGGTGACCGCTTCAAACTGCCGCTCGTTCATACCTTCAAATTCTTTTTCTATCAGTTTTCTTCTCGCTTCGAGGTCATACATTAACGGAAAACTCCTCCACCTGACGGGCAAGACCTGCCACCATATCACAGTGTGCAACCATTACAAGCGGTTTTGTAAGGTCAAGACTGAACACACCCATTATTGATTTTGCATTTACTATATATTTACCCGACATAAGTTCAATATCGTATTCCTTGGTATTGGCAAGGTCTACAAAACGCTTTACATCGTCAATGCTTTTAAGCATAATTGTCTTTTCAAACATAAACTTCACCTCTTAAAAAGTAAGGTCTATCCACTTATCAAGGCTATCCAGCCACTGCTTTGCGTGGGCAGCACCGGAATTGAGTGAATCGTTGGTCTGCGCATCTACCGTTGCCATTCCGTGCCAACCGAAAGGATAAATATGAAGTTCAACCGGAATCTTATGCTCGATAAGTGCATTGGCATAAAGCAAACTGTTTACAACAGGCACACAGTCGTCTGCAGCGGTATGCCAGACAAATGCCTGCGGTGTGGTATCCTTTACCATCTTTTCGCAGGAATACTTCACAAAGCCCTCGTTATACTCTTCACCGGTAAGATTTTTGAAACTTCCCAAATGGGCATTAACGGGGTCAGAAGTGATTACAGGATAGCCCAGAATAGAGGCGAAAGGACGAACGCTTTCGGGGAATACCGAACGAACCTCCTCGCAATCGTAGGCAACCGAATAGTGTGCCGCAAGGTGACCGCCTGCGCTGAATCCCATAACGGCAATCTTCTGTGCATCACAGTTCCACTCGTCGGCGTGGTTCTTTATCATATCGAAAACCGCCGCTACCTGACGAATCTGTGTGGGGAAACGGTAGGGCGCCACAGAATATGTAAGCACAAACACATTAAATCCCTTGGGCAAAAAGTGCATCGCTATGGGCTCACCCTCGCGCTGACTGCACATACCGTAACCGCCGCCGGGGCACAGTACCAGACACGGACGCTTTATATTTTCGCGGTGCATCTCGGTCATATTATAGGGGAAGAAACATTCTACCGTAGCATCGGCATTGTTTTCTCCCAAAAAAGGATACAAATCCTTCAAATGTATTACCTGATGTTTCATAACATACACTCCTTATGCTTTTTCTGTATACAGTCCCGATTTCAGATGATAAAAATCGAAATTTTTAACCCTTACAAAACCCAGAATAGGTTCGTCAAATTCTTTATAGTCCTCTACCTCATAAGTAACAAGGTTTATCTTTACAATCTTGTTGGAGCCTTCGTTGCAGATGTAGGCGATATCACCCTCCACAAAGATGCGTCCGGGGCGGTCGAGCGGTGAACGCGCACCGCCGATACGCAGTTCCTCCCTCATTGTAGAGGGATTGCAGCGCATAAGCACATTTTCATTCTTAAAACCAGCCCATATTGTATTGCCGTGAAGCACCATCGCCGAAGGTCCTTGTCCACGGTAGGTAAGTTCCCCTGTCCATACGCAGTTTCCATCGGTATCGATAAGTTTAACCTCACCGTTTTTGTTGCATATCATAACCCTGCCGCTGGGAAGTATCACCGAATGTGCGGTAATATAGTTATCACAATATCCTGCCACGGCACGGTAGGCACTGCCGAATTTTGAAAGTTGATATATATCCCTTATAACATCGGTAAGTCTTGCGGTGTCAAGGGAAAGCATTTTATATGCCACCAGTTTCCCATCATCGGTCTCGCCCCGGATATACGAGAAAACCAGTCCCGAAGGTTGGGGAATCATCTCGTATATCTGACCCTCGAAAAATTTTTCCATCTGTTTCAATCCTTTTTATATACTTACTCTATATCCGAAGTTGTCCGTCTTTATACATACTTAAAACGGCAAGAAGAATTCCTGCCTTGGCACTGTGGAAGTTCAGTCCCCCTTGCATCCACGCCGCATAGGGTTCCCTAAGCGGTGCATCGGCAGAAAGTTCTATAGATGCGCCCAGCGTAAATGCACCTGCCGCCATAATGACTTTATCATCGTAACCCGGCATATCCCACGGTTCGGGTATAACATAGGAATCGACCGGTGCGCCCGACTGTATTCCCTTGCAAAAGGAAATAAGCGACTTTGCATTTCCGAGTGTTATGCACTGGATAATATCGCCGCGCTTTTCATCAACATCTGGAGTAACACTGTATCCCAGTTCGGAAAACACAGCCGCGGCGTATACGGCGGTCTTAAGTGCCTCGCCCACGACATGGGGGGCAGAGAAAAGGCCCATATAAAGTTCACGGTTGTGACCGAGCGTTGCACCAACTTCGCGACCTACGCCTGCGCAGGTCATACGGTTGGCACACTTTTCAACAAGGTCACGCCTACCCGCGATATAACCGCCTGTAGGCGCAATACCGCCGCCGGGATTTTTTATAAGCGAACCTGCAACCAGATCGGCGCCGACTTCGCAGGGTTCTTTGGGTTCAACAAACTCGCCGTAGCAGTTATCCACCATAATTACCGTTTCGGGTGAAACCTCGCGCACAGCGGCACAAAGACGGGCAATATCGTCTATGGTAAGGCTGGGTCTCAGGCTGTATCCGCGCGAACGCTGTATGTACGCCATTCTGTATCCGCCCCAACTGAGTTCCGAACGGATAGCGTTTATATCGGGCGTTCCGTCGGGAAGAAGGGGGATCTCGTTATACTTTACGCCGAAATCGGCAAGGGAACCATCGGTAACAGAATCGATTCCGAACACACCCGTTATTGTATCGTAGGGTCTGCCTGTAAGGCAAAGCACCTTGTCGCCAGGGCGCAAAATGCCGAAAAGGGCGACGGTAAGTGTGTGTGTACCCGAGGCAAAACTGTGACGCACGAGGGCATCTTCTGCGCCCATACACTGTGCCATTATGCGGTCAAGTTTATCCCTTCCGCTATCGTTATAACCGTAACCGGTCGAAATGCCAAGGTCGGCCTCGCTTACACGGTTTTCTATGAATGCGGCAAGAACCTTCTGCTGATTGCCCTCGGTTATGCCGTCAATATATCTGAAAGCCTCCGCCGAGCGTTCTGTTGCCCTGCGGTCAAGGTCTTTTATTGTGCTGTTAAATCCGAAATAATTCATTATTCGGCCTCCCAATAAACCGTATCATAAAGATGTGTGAATGTATTTTTTTCATAAAACCCGCAAAGAGCCTCTTCACAGCAGGCAATAGCGGTCTTTCCGCTCTCCATAGAGCAAATTTTTCTGAGCACCCTGCTGCCCTGCCCCTTTTCCAGACTTACTATCCCGTTTATAAGAAAATATCTGTCGGTATGAAAGGCAACGGCTGCTGCACATTCGCCCACGGTTGCAACCTTTGCAAAGCCGTGATTTACACGGTGACATATATCCACCGCAAACTGCGGATATTCGGGCAGGTCAAACCCACCCGCCAAAAGCAGTTTATAAAGTCTTTCGCTGGATGGCATCAATGTGGGGGCATCGGAGCCAAAGGGGTTATCGCTCACCATAACCGCCGCCCTTTTAAGGGGCGACAGTCCCAGTTTTTGCGCCGCTTCAAGCGATGTGAATACCGAGCAGGGCGATATAACGGTGATAAACTGCGCCAACTCCTCAAAATCGGTACCCGAAGGAGCATATATCACCACATTCATATCCAGCATAGAAATAGTGCAACCGCTTTCCTCCTGCCGCCAAAACAGTGCAACATCGCTATAGGCATCAAATGTAAGCCTTATTTTCAGCAATTCGGCATTAGGTGCTTCGGGTGCATCGATTTTATCGGTAAGTTTTATCACTCTATCTCACCCGAACAAATTCCGTTTAACATATACAGCGTAAGTGCATAGGCGTTTTTCATATCGTTTATATCGGCAACACCTGATGCCGTGTGGATATATCGGCAGGGGGTAGATATGGCGATGGTTTTAATTCCTGCACGGCTGATATGCACCGCTCCCGAATTATTGGCACCTGCCACCGCCCGTTTTGTCTGACAGCGGATACCACTGTTTTTTGCCGCATTATAAAGTCCGCGGTCGTAAACGGTACCCTTGTCCATAAAGGATATAACGGGGCCATCGCCCAGAACACAGACCCTGTTTTCTGCCGCCACATCGGCAATATCTGCGGCAGTAGTGGCCTCAACTATTATAGCGTATTCGGGGTCAACGGCAAATGCGGCAGTTTTAGCACCGCGAAGGCCTACCTCCTCCTGAACGGTAAAGGAAGCATAAAAATCGTATTCACTTTCTCCGCACAGAAGTGTTATCAGAATGGCACAGCCGATACGGTCATCAATAGCCTTTGAAAGCAATTTTTCGCCCACCTGGATACACTCGCCCCGGATTACGGCACGGTCACCTTCGGCAACGAATTGCCTTGCCTGCTGTTCATCCTTTGCGCCTATATCGATATAAAGGCTGTCCTCCTTAGGCAGTTTCTTGCGTTCTTCTGCCGACATCAGATGGACGGGTTTTGTGCCGATAACACCATATATTCCGCAGGAAAATTTTACTCTTCTTGAAAGCAGAGCAGCGGTATCGATACCGCCAACCGTAAGAAATTTAATAAATCCTTCCGATGTTATTGATGATACTATCAGTCCCACCTCATCGGTGTGAGCATCAAGCAGAACCTTTTTTGCACTACGTTTTTTGCCCTTTTTGAAGGCGATTATATTACCCAGCGCATCAATGTGCCAATCACAGTGACCGTTAATTTTTTCTATTATAAAATCCCTGACAGCACCCTCGTCTCCGGAAGTGCCGTCAAGCATACATAGTTGCTTTACAAGTTCTGTCACGCCGGTGCACCTCCCGAAAGGATAAACCTTTCCAAAATATCGCAAACGCACGAAATATCACCAAGGTCGATTACCTCACTATCGGTGTGCATATTGCGTAGCGGTATTGAAATAAGTCCCGTCCTTACGCCCTCGCGGTTAAGAGAAACCACATCAGCATTTGTGCCGGTTGAACGCCCCATAACCTCGCATTGAAAAGCAATACCGTTTTCGGCGGCAATCTCCTTAAGACGGCCCGATATACCGCTGTCAAGCACGGGAGAAAAGCCTATCATCGCACCGCCGCGAAGTTTTCCGCTCTCGCTTAAAGAAACATCGGGTGCACTGCCGAAGGTCACATCAATAACCACGGCTTCATCGGGAGAAAGTGCAAATGAGGCGGTTCTGGCGCCGCGAAGACCAAGTTCTTCGGCATCACTGAGCAGGAATACAACATTCATAGGAAGTTCTTTACCCTTAAGGCGTGATGCAAGTTCTATTGCACAGCATACACCTGCCCTGTTGTCGAGTGATTTCGCGGTAATACGGTCGCCCAACAACCCACACGGCGATGTTCTGAAGGTAACGATATCGCCCTCGCTTACAATATCCCTTGCGTCTTTTCCGAGCAGGGTATCAAGTTTTATATCGGCAATATCGCCGTACTGCGTCTCGCCTTTAGAAAGATGGGGCGGTGTAGAGCAGAAAACGGCAGGAATATCACTTTTACCGTGTATCGTAACAACTCGTGCAGCAAGACCCCTTACATCGATGCCTCCGCAGTTTGAAACGGTGACAAATCCCTCGTCATCAATATTAGTAACTATCATCGAGACCTCATCGATGTGCGCCTCTATCATAAGAGTTTTATCGCTGTTGCCCTTCATTCTTCCGACAACCGCAAGACCGCCGAGCCGCTCACAATCGCAATACCTTGAAAGATTTTCAAATGCAACATCGGCGGCGGTATGAACATATCCTGCGCCCGACGCTTCGCACAGGCTAAAAAGCAGATCCTTTATCTTCATTTCAGTTCGTTTACTAACTCCTTAAAATGTTTTCCACGTGCGGCAAAGTTGGGATAGGCATCAAAACTTGCACAGGCAGGACTAAGCGTTACAATATCTCCGCTTTGTGCCCTTTCGTGTGCCAGAGCCACCGCTTCAGAAACATTCTTTACCCTGATTATTTCAGGGTTGTTATTGTATTCTGAATAACCGCGCACGGCAGCCTCTATCTTTTCGGCGGTATCGCCGCAAAGAATAAGAAGTTTTACCTTTTCTGTAACATAGGGTGCCATAGGTTCAAAGGGTATTTTTTTATCGTAGCCGCCGGCGATAAGTATTACCTTACGGTCAAACGCCTTGAGCCCTGCTATGGTACGCGAAGGACTACTTGCAATAGAATCGTTGTAGTAGGTTACGCCGTCAAGCGTTCTTACCGGTTCCATACGGTGTTCAACACCCTTGAACTCCCTTGCCACCTTACAGATGCTTTCAACGCCCACATATCCCCATACTGCGGTTATTGCCGCCAGATAGTTGGCGATGTTGTGGTCGCCGATAAGGGCAACCTCGCTGCGGTTTATTATGGGGGCATCTATACCACGGTATGCCATATGGAGGGTGCCGTCGGTATCAAGCCACGCGCCGTTGTTAAGGCGGCGTTCCATACTAAAGCCGAGCGACTGTCCCCTGACAAGACCGCGGAAGCCTTCGGTTATATCGTTATCACGGTTAAGTACCGTTCTTGAAAATGCATTCTGATGCAGAAGAACATTTTTCTTTGCCTCTACATATTCGTCCATATCCTTATGCACATCGAGATGATTGGGCGCAACATTGGTCACCACAGCCACATCAGGACTCTTTCGCATAGAGATAAGTTGGAACGAAGACAGTTCCACAACGACAAAATCCTCTGCCTTTATATTTTCAATTTCCGGCAGAAGAGGTTTTCCTATATTTCCGCCCACGTGCACTGTTTTACCCTGTGCCTCAAGCATTTTGGAAATCAGGGTGGTAGTTGTGGTCTTGCCGTCCGAACCGGTTACGGCAAAGATGGTGGCAGGGCAAAGGTCAAAAAAGACCTCCATCTCGCTGGTTACGGCGATTCCGCGTGAACGCGCCTCCTCCAGTTGGGGGAGGTGAAAACTCATTCCGGGGGTGCGGAAGATTATATCCACCTCAAGATTATCAAGGTAGTTTTCACCGCAACGCAGTTGTGCGCCTGCCGCTTCAAGTTCATCTGCAAGGGCACCTATCTGCTCACGGGTACGGCGATCGCAGGCCACGACACGGGCACCTTTTTTAAGAAAACTCAAAATAAGGGGGGTATTACTGATACCAATTCCGCACATCGCAATCTTTTTTCCGCTTATCTGGTTAAAAAACTGTTTGAAATCCACTGTAATTCCTCCGAAGTTGTTATACTCTTATTATATTACCCATTTTAATTTTTCATCAAAAGATATTCTTCGAGTGTTACACCCAGTTGGTTCATTTCCTTTGCGGTATTGATACCCACAAAGCGCCAATGCCACGATTCATAGATAACGCCCGTAATGTCGGTCTTGTCCTCGGGGTAACGGAGAATGAAACCGTAATCCTCGGCATTATCACACATCCAGCGGTACATTTCGGTGGTTTCAAAGCGGTCACTCGCCATATTAAAGTCGGCAGCGAGACCTGTATGATGTTCACTGGTTCCCGGACGGGCAACCACCGTTGCCGCTTGAATCTCTGCCTGTTCACGGGTGACGCCGTCGGTAAGACAACGGTTTACCTGATTGGTAAAAAGCATATTCTGTGTATCGTACGAACGGTAGGGTGACCAGACATACAGTTCAACACCGTCTGCCCAAGCGGCCTCTATCATAGCCTTCATATACGGCCAGACCTTTGCATCTATCTGGTCAAGTTGACCGTTGTGGTACTTGAATTCTATGGTAGTCATTCCCTCGCCGTATGCATAATCTTCGGGCAAAGGATTTTCATTGTTTACAAGCAGCAGTTCGCTGTAATTGGCGTCAAGGGTATAGTCCCCTCTTGAAACCATTTCGGGTTCCTTATTTACTTCGGGTTTGCTCACATCTTCGGTACTTTCGGCAGGTTGCGATACCTCGCTCTGCGAAGATACGGTTTCAGAGGGCAACGCAGTATCATCACCCGAAAATGCAGATTTTATAAACATAGCGTTTATAAGCATAACGATGCCGGTTATCACCGCACCGGCGGCGATAAGCACTATAAGACAGTAAGCAATAAATACCCTTCTTCGCCTTATAGCCCTTTTTCTTTTTTCGCTTACCATTTATATTTCCCCTATTCATCAAGTTTAAGAACAGCCATAAATGCATCCTTCGGAACCTCAACGGAACCGAGTCTGCGCATCTTCTTTTTACCTTCCTTCTGTTTTTCAAGAAGTTTTTTCTTTCTGGTTATATCGCCGCCGTAGCACTTGGCAAGAACATCTTTGCGCATCGCCTTTACCGTTTCACGGGCGATTATCTTGCCACCCACGGCAACCTGAATGGGAACTTCAAAAAGTTGACGGGGAATGTAGTCCTTAAGTTTTTCGGCAATCCTTCGTGCTCTGGCATAGGAGTTGGAGGAATGAACGATAAAGGACAGCGCATCCACCGTATCGCCGGCAAGCATTACATCAAGTTTTACAAGACTTGATTTCTGGTAACCGGCAACCTCGTAATCGAAACTTGCATATCCGCGTGTGCGCGATTTAAGCGCATCGAAGAAATCGTAAACAATCTCGCCCATTGGCATTGTATACTGAATATCAACTCTGGTACCCATATACTTCATATCAACATAGGTTCCGCGGCGTTCCTCGCAAAGTTGCATTATCGTGCCTACATAATCGCTCGGCGAATATATATGCACGGTTGCAACCGGCTCCATAGCCTCACTTACAGTGGCAGGGTCAGGGTAGTTGGTGGGGTTGTCCACCATCACAGTACTGCCATCGGTAAGGCGGAATTCGTACTCAACACTTGGTGCCGTGGTTATCAGTTCAAGGTTATATTCCCTTTCAAGGCGCTCCTCTATTATCTCCATATGCAAAAGTCCCAGAAAACCGCATCTGAATCCAAAACCCAACGCAGTAGATGTTTCGGCCTCAAAAAGAAGCGATGCATCGTTGAGTTGCAATTTTTCAAGCGCCTCTCTCAAATCGGAATACCGTGCGCCGTCAACGGGATAGATGCCGCAGAATACAACCGGTTTAACATTCTTGTAACCATCAAGCGGCGTTTTGGCAGGTGCTTCAGCCAGTGTAACGGTATCGCCAACACGTGCCTGTGAAACGGTCTTTATAGATGCCGCAAGGTATCCAACCTCTCCTGCCTCAAGGCAGTCACACGGTTCCAGGCAGGTTGCTCTTTTTCTGCCTATCTCGACAGTATCAAATTCAGAGCCCGTTGCCATCATCTTTATTCTATCGCCGCTGTGCAGACTGCCGCTTACCACACGGAAGTATACTATAACGCCCTTGTAGGCATCATAATAAGAATCGAATATAAGTGCCTTGAAGGGCGCCTGTCTGTCGCCTTCGGGGGCAGGTATACCGTTTACTATAAGTTCCAGCACCGATTCGGTGTTCAGTCCCGTTTTGGCAGAGATAAGGGGCGCCGTATCTGCGGGAATACCGATAACATCCTCTATTTCCGCACGGATACGCTCCGGCTCGGCAGAGGGAAGATCTATTTTGTTTATAACCGGCAGTATTTCCAGTCCGTGGTCAACCGCAAGATAGGTATTGGCAAGTGTCTGCGCCTCGATTCCCTGCGATGCATCAACCACCAGCAGCGCGCCCTCACAGGCAGCAAGTGAACGGGAGACCTCGTAATTAAAGTCAACGTGCCCCGGTGTGTCAATAAGGTTGAGTTCATACTCCTCGCCATCGGCAGCGGTGTAATAAAGCGTTACGGCGTGTGCCTTTATGGTAATGCCGCGCTCACGCTCAAGGTCCATACTATCCAGTATCTGCTCCTCCATATCGCGCTGTGCAACCGAACTGGTAAGTTCAAGCAAACGGTCTGCAAGGGTGGATTTTCCGTGGTCGATATGAGCAACTATACAAAAGTTTCTGATATTTTTAAGAGGGAACGACAAACAACATTTCTCCTTATAATCATAGTTATATATATAATAACATATTATAGCGCAGATTACAAGAAGATTTGACGCAAAGAAGAAACAGTTATTAAGACTATAATAACTGAATAACTGAATTTTTGAGGGCAGTTTTATCCGCCCCCACTTTTGTTGTATAAAATATTTGTTTATGCTGTGATTTTTTCGGTGATAAATATGTTATAATGCCAAATCGCATACATTTGATTGTTGCTATAAACGAACGATCGATTCGTGAATCGACCCTACATAAACACTCAATTATTTCAAATGCTCTGGGATATTTGAAAATTTGGAATTACACTGACATAAATCTCGCAAAATGGAAAGAGGATTGCTTTTATACAAAAAACGGTTGACAAATGCAAAATCGGGTATATAATGTAATTGCATTATTTGCAGAGTAGGCATTCATGCGTTAAGTGCCGCGCGGACGGGGAGTTGCCGCACGGACGAAGTCCCTTTGGGGCACGGTTTGTTTGCCGCATCCCGCTGCCGTTTGATATGTGAGAAAATACCTCCTTATTATTCGGAAAGTCGGAATAATAAGGAGGTTTTATTATGAAACAAAATTATGTAAAAAAGGTTTGCGTGTGTGCACTTCTTGCGGCACTTTTTGTACCGCTTGAATGGTTGGCATCCAACTTCGGAAAAGTTGCTTTTCTTGATAGTTATCAGATTCCTATCAGTTGTTTTCCACTTATATTGGCATCTGTTTTGTTCGGCATTAAATGGGGCACTGCCACTGCAGTAGTCGGTTCCTTTGTTTCACAATTAGCAATGGGATACGGCATTTCATGGTCAACATTTTTGTGGATGTTGCCCACCATTATTTATGCCCTGTGTGTTGCGCTTTTGTACAAAGCCTTCCGCCAAAGCAATAAAACGCATATTCTTATCATCGAATTTTTTATATCCTCGGTTCTGCTTTCGGTATTAAATATCGGCGCTTCCTATTTGAGCAACTGGATAACCGGCGGTAAAGCGGTTGCAAACTTGATTGCCATCTTTGCATCACTAAAACTTGTGGGCGGAATTGCTTTTGCTGTGATTTTTGCGGTTATAGTTCCTCCGCTTATTAAAAAGCTTAAATCCGTTCTTAAGTTCTAAAACATAAAGGCATCTGTAACGTGTTACAGATGCCTTATTTTTATACCGCTTTTTGCACTATCGCCGCCATAACGGTTATATCGTCCTCGTGGTTGTCGCTGCGGCGGCGGCGCGCACACTCACCGATATACTCTGCCAGATCTTCTGCAGTGCCATCGCGCCAGGATTCCAGTTCGGCGCGTATCCAATCGGTACCCTCGCTTACGGCGCCGTCCGATATAAGCAGAAGTATATCCCCTTGCGACATTCTTACCGCCGCACGGTCAAAATTTACATCACGAAGTATTCCTATCGGCAGCGATGTGCTTACCGCCTTGCCGGTTCGTCCGTTTCGGCGCACTATTGTGGGCGCGGCACCTGCCTTGTAAAGTTCCGCCATACCCGTAAACAGATCGATACTTGCTATATCCATAGTTGCAAGTGATTCGTCGGTTGACTTAAAAAGCATCGAAGAATTAAGTATTTTCAGTGAACAGTCGTATCCGAAGCCGGCCTTAAGAAGCCTTGCCATAAGCCCCGATGCCATTGCGCCGTCTACCGCCGCCCTGCCGCCGGTACCCATTCCGTCACTCAGCAGCATAATAAAATGCCCCTTACCGTCGTTGAAATACTGATAAGCATCTCCGCACATACTTGAACGGGAGGCACAGAACTGCCCCACGCCGATATCCACCCTATACGCCGCGTGTTCGGTAAGAGTTATGAAGGTCTCACCGCCCACCTCGCTGATATTGGGAATATCAAAATCCCTTTCGCATACAAGCGAAAGCGTTTTCATTATCTGCAGTTTGTTAAGAACGGTATCCTCGTTGCGCCCTATTTTCAGTTCTATCGTCATTCTGCCGTATTTATCTATCCGGCTGCTGCACTCCTTTGCCCTTATATCTAGGTTTTTCAGCGCCGCCGCCGCATTCATCGCCGCGGCATTGTCAAACTGTTCGTCGTTTTCAAAATCAGCGGCAAGGTCTATAAGCATATCAGATATGCCGTCGAACTGGTCGGATACCACCGAGCGCACCTCCTCTATGCGGTTTTCTGCCGCTATAGCACCTGCATATTCGGTATATCTGCGATACACCGCACTTCCCATTTTGCTCAGCCGCAGGCAACGGCCCTTAAACTCCGAAGGTGCCGATTCATCAGGGTTCAGTTCCCCCTCCTTCGCCGCCTTGGTCATATCCAGAAGTGCGGTCATCGTATCCTCTCTGCGCGACTCCCAACAGTGTATCCGCAGTTTGCACCCCGTGCAGGCATCCTGCTCTATACTGTTTATCACGGTACCGAAGTCGGGGGAGTTTATTTTGCTTAGCTGGCGCGATACCTGCTCTATTGTTTCCGACACATCGGCAAGCGCGCCTGACGCCATAGTAAGCCGCATAGTGAGCGCTTTTTTAAGTCCTGTAGGTGCAGTTACCTTGGGATAACAGGAAAATATCTTTCCCAGATGTATTCCCACGCCGCGCGGTAACATAAGAAACAAAAATGATGCCAGAATGGTCTCAACCAAAGCAGGTGCAAAACCGCCCGTAAAGCCTCCCAACGCATAGCCGAGCACGGTAGAAGCGGCAAAGACCACCGTTTCGGCGTACCTGCCAAGTGCCGAAAAAATCCCTGCCATCATTCCGCCAAAAGCGTAGACAACATACCCTTGTGCACCTGTACCCGAAAGGGCAACCGAAAAAGAAACGGCTATTCCACTGACCGCCCCGGAAAGGGTGCCGCCGTACTTTGCCGCCGTAAGTATAAGTGCGATTCCGAGTATGCGTCCCAATGATACATCGTACAAAGTGAACCCGTCAAGACCCATAAAAAGCAGACTTAGCACTATAAGAAGTCCTGCCATTTCATCGCCCGAAAGTCCAACGCTTCTGCGCGAAATCGCCCTGCAACTACGGCACACAAAAAACGCTCCCCCTGCCGACAAAACGCCCTCACTTATAAGATACACCGCATCGGTAGGAAGCCCTCGCAGAGTAACCGCCGCAGTAAGCAGTGTTGCCGCAAGGCAGATGCCGCTTAAGAAAAACGGATTTTCGATTATTTTTTTATACGATGAAAGCATAAGTTTTATCGCAAGTATCGCAAGCATCGCCGCTATGTACCGAAATCCGCCGCTGCCGACCGCAGGTATAAAATATCCTGCAAAAACGCCTATGGCAACAGCAGGACACAACGGCTGCGGACACCCCGCCATAAAAGAAAGTCCGAAAGGCAAAAGTGTACCCAATGCCACCGCCCTTGTTGAAATAAACCCTATCACCGCCGATGCGATATGGACAAGCACCGCACGGGTCAGTTCTCCCGAAGTTAATTGTTGCTGTTTCAGTTTAATTTGTTCCTTCATTTTTTCACCGCCGTATAATCCTGTGTTATATGGCTCTATTATATTATGTAAACCTCTAAAATTTTGTCAAAGCAGAGTGACGCTTTTAGTTTTATTTTGTAAATAGAGGTAAAAAAGCATATCTTTGCCCCTTTCGGGACAAAATAATTCCGAAGGAGTGGTAAATTTGAAAAAAATCTTCAAGGTTTTACTTTCGGTTATTATCCTCGGCATTTCACTGTCGTTTTATACCTGTTCGCTTTCAAAAATAGGTTCCACCGGCAGCGAGGTCACCCAAATACAGAGAACGCTTAAACAACTGGGATACTATAACGGAAATACCGACGGAATTTACGGAACGGCAACAAAAAATGCCGTAGTCGCTTTCCAGACCGACAACGGTCTTACAGCAGACGGCATCGTGGGAAACGCCACACTAAAGGCACTGGGAATAAGCGGAAGCGATACTTTCGACGGCTACTCCTCTTCCGACTATGAACTCCTTGCCCGTACAATCTCGGCAGAAGCGCGCGGCGAAAGTTACCTCGGTCAGGTGGCGGTGGGGGCAGTGATACTGAACCGCATCGAACACCCATCTTTTCCGGACACCCTTTCGGGTGTTGTTTACCAACGGGGCGCATTTTCGTGTCTGGACGATGGCCAGTTTTATGAGCCCATCGCCGACAGTGCCTACTCTGCCGCAAGGGACGCCCTGAACGGACTGGACCCCAGCGGCGGCGCCATATACTACTACAACCCCAAAACCGCCACAAACAAATGGATACGCAGCCGCGAAGTTATAACCACCATCGGCAATCATGTATTTTGTAATTAAAAAATCATCTCTTGTTTTTGGATTACCGCATTAGGACAATTTTCTACCGTACAGTTTTTACATTCTTCTACTGTACAATCTTCCAAACAACAAACCCAAAAATCACATTCATCGCAACGACATTATATCAAATTGCCATCACCACCTATATGTTCACCATTGAAAGAACAATCAATTCCTCCGTTAACAGGATTAAATTTAAGATCTTTTTCCATCAAAATTATTACCTCCGAAAATTTTATAGACTAATACATTATATAATGTATTAGTCTATAAAATTTTCGGAGGTAATAATTT
>JAZOBW010000093.1:0-1626 GCA_045596185.1 Acutalibacteraceae bacterium
ATGTATGGATAAAAAGGAAATCAAACGCTCGTACTTTTATAAAGGTTTGACTGCTTTTTTGGTGGTAGCCGCCTGTGTTTTATTTTTCTTTCTAATCTATCGTGTAGAAACCATCTGGAACTATTTAGGTAAAATAATTTCTGTTTTACAACCCGTTGTTTTCGGTTTGGTAATTGCATATCTTGTTAATCCTGCCGTTAATTTATTAAATGGAAGGTTAAAACCGCTTTTCTCTAAACGAGCCAAGAATAAAGAGTTGGCAAAGAAAATTGCCAATATTATCAGTGTTTCTTTAGCGCTAATACTTTTCATATTGATAATTGTTGCTTTATTTGCATTGGTAATACCGGAGTTTGTTAACAGCGTTACTAATATTATTACTGTTTTGCCCGGTCAGATTGATAAACTGGCGAAACAGTTCACTACATATTTTGAAGAGAACGAAAAACTTCAAGAAATACTTCTCAAGGTATTAGAATACGAGAAAAACTGGTTAGAAAATGATCTTGCCGGTTTTGCTAATAAGATTGCATCGAATTTTGCTACCGGTATTTGGAGTGTTATAACATTTTTCAAAAATGTTATTCTTGGCGTTATTTTTGCTATTTATTTATTACTTGATAAAGAACGTTTCTCAAGGCGCTTTAGAAAGACTGCCTGTGCTGTTTTTAGTGAAAATCAGACCAAGCATATTTTCGGCGTTTTGCGTAAAGCCAACAATGTTTTCAGCGGTTTTATAAACGGTCAACTGCTTGATGCGCTGGTTGTAGGTGTCTTGTGCTTTATAGGTACCACAGTATTGAAGATGCCTTATTCAATGTTAGTAGCGGTCATTATAGGTGCAACCAATGTGATTCCTATATTCGGCCCCTATATCGGCGGTATACCGTGTACACTTTTGATTTTCCTTTCTGATCCTATGAAGGGTATCTACTTTGCAATATTTATTATCCTGCTTCAAGCACTGGACGGTAACTTTATTGCACCGCGAATACTTGGCGAAAAGACCGGTCTTGAAACTTTCTGGGTTGTTTTTGCCATCGTTCTTGGTGGCGGTATGTTTGGTGCAGTAGGTATGCTGATTGGTGTTCCCACCTTTGCTGTATTTTACTATATTATGAGGTCTCTCATCAATTACAGACTCAGGAAAAAGTCCCTTCCGACCGATAATGAAGTATATGTTGTAAATTGCTTTAATCTCGATAAAGATGGGCCGTTACTTAAAAGCGCCGATTCTAAGGAAGAGACGGTGAGTGAAGATGCGTAAAAGAGATTTGTTAAGTCAGAATGTTTTGCTTTTTGATAAAATTCAGCGTTTGCAGATAGAACTGAATAGACTAAAGTCTGAACTGGATGTTAAGAACGCACGTATCAAAGAACTTGAATCTGAATTATCAGATGTTAAGCAACATACAGATTTTGATTCGGTTATTTTGGATGATAATAGTGGCGCAACACAACTGCACTGTGTTGATGCCGCTTTGGAAGAACCGGAAGGACCGGTAGAGGAAAAGAGGCAGATTGTCGTTGACGAGGTCACACAGTATGGTGCTGCAACCATCGGTAAGATAGTTGTAGTGGCTTCTGAACACTGCAATGAATTAACGGTGAAAGCGCAGCCGAACT
>JAZOBW010000094.1:0-2439 GCA_045596185.1 Acutalibacteraceae bacterium
TGCGAAGCAAAACTACCTTTTCTTTTCTCTTTTCTATCTTATCTTTTATCTGGAAAAGTCGCATAAGGTATTTAGAGAAAACAGAACAGAGAAAAAAGAAAAGTGAAGAGTACAAAAAGAAAAATCGCCCACTTTCGTGTGCGACTTTTCTTTTTGGCGGAGAAGGGGAGACTCGAACTCCCGCGCCGGTTACCCGACCTACGCCCTTAGCAGGGGCGCCTCGTCACCAACTTGAGTACTTCTCCATTGGTAGCGTTACTTCTCTTTAAAGTATAAAACAGCAAATCGAAATTTGCTGTTTGTTTGTAAATGGCGGAGAGAGTGGGATTCGAACCCACGGTACGTTGCCGTACGACGGTTTTCAAGACCGTTCCGTTATAACCACTTCGGTATCTCTCCGTGTATATATGGGGTTTTGCTCCTAAAGCGTAGTTTATGATATCACAATATTTTTGAGTTGTCAATAGTTTTTTGAAAAATAAAATAAAAACAATAATATTATATGAAAATTTCGTTTTTTTATGAAGAGATTTATGCGTCTTTTTCTTGCAAATTTGCCATTTTATGCTTGACACAAAACGCTGTTCAAAGTATAATGTTATACCGGAAAAGGTTGTGAATGAAATAATGTGTATTTTTGTTTTCAGCCTTAAAATTTGACGGAGGTTTAATTTTTATGGACGTATTATTTCAGCCGTTGTTGTCCATTTTTGACCAGCCTAAAATGGTTGTAATGTGGATTATCGGTGCAGTGCTTATTTTTCTTGCTATCAAGAAAGAAATGGAGCCCACTCTTCTGTTGCCTATGGGCTTTGGCGCGATTCTTGTCAACCTTCCTGAATCAGGAGCAAAGAGTGTTATTGATGCATTGTTCCAGGTTGGTATTGAATATCACGAATTATTCCCGCTTATTCTTTTCATCGGTATCGGTGCGATGATTGACTTTGAACCGTTGCTTACGAACCCGAAACTGATGTTCTTCGGTGCTGCAGCACAGTTTGGTATTTTCTTCACTCTGGGTGCTGCTTCTTTCCTTGGGTTTGACCCGAACGATGCAGCTTCAATTGCAATTATCGGTGCCGCAGACGGCCCCACAGCAATTTATGTTGCACAGGTGCTCAATTCTAACTTCCTTCCCGCTATTATGGTTGCGGCATATTCTTATATGGCACTTGTTCCTATTGTGCAGCCGCCGATTATCAAACTCTGCACAACAAAAGCAGAAAGAAAAATCAAAATGGCTTACGAAGGAAAGAAAGTTTCAAAAACAATCAAGATTCTTTTCCCCATTATCATTACAATGATTGTCGGTGTTGTTGCACCTGATTCAGTTGCACTTATCGGTTTCCTTATGTTCGGTAACCTTATCCGTGAATGCGGTGTGCTCAACTCTCTTTCAGAAACAGCACAGAATGTTCTTGCAAACCTTATCACAATTTTCCTCGGAATTACAATTGCTTCAAAAATGACTGCAAACGAATTCCTCCGTGTGGAAACCCTTCTTATTATGGGTCTTGGTCTTGTAGCATTTGTATTCGATACTTTCGGCGGAATTATGCTTGCAAAGTTTATGAACCTTTTCCTGAAGAAAAACAAAATCAATCCCATGATTGGTGCAGCAGGTATTTCTGCTTTCCCCATGTCAGCACGTGTTGTTCACAAAATGGGTCTTGAGGAAGATAATCAGAACTTCCTTCTTATGCACTCAATCGGTGTTAACGTTTCAGGACAGATTGCATCTGTTATTGCAGGCGGTCTTATCCTTGCATTCTACGGTAATTAAGGAGGATAATGTATGTTTGAAATTGATGTCCAGGCTTTTCTTGCGTCCCTGTCCAATATCGGCAAAGGTTATTTAGGTATATTTGCTGTTACTGCAGTTATCGTGCTTATCGTTTATATGTTCAATACAATCCCCGAAAAAGTGTATGAACATGAAAGAAAAAAGGAAGAAGCAAAGAAAAATAAATAAACAGAAAGTCCGGCATTTTCAGTGATGCCGGACTTTTTTTTGAAGGGTTAATTATATTGACTTTAGAGCGTGTTTGTGGTATCATTAAATCTGTATCAGTGTATATTTTTCGGGAGGAGATTTATAATGCTTTTTACTAAAAATGCGAAAAAAGATTTATCCCCAAAGATTAATATTTTTTCGTCTGCGCTTTCATGCTATTTGTTTCCGTTTATCGTTTTCGGCGGATATCTGCTTTACTGTGTTTTGGGTAAGCTTATTCCGAGTGCGAGCGGATATTACCTGATTCACTATCTCTATACATATGACCGCGGATATATTTCCAGAGGTCTTGTCGGTGAAATAATCAGCAAATTTACAGATACGGTAACTGACGACATAACAAGAACTGTTATAACCATATTTTCAGTTCTTTTAATGCTCGGAATGAGTCTCTGCATCAAGTCGGATCGTAGCCATGTCGTTCT
>JAZOBW010000095.1:0-13781 GCA_045596185.1 Acutalibacteraceae bacterium
AGTATCTTTGCCATAACACCCTGCGCCTCGTCCCACTGTTCGGCGGTGCCGATATACTTGTCGCGGTTATCGGGATCCCACTGTGAGAAACGGTAGGAAACATCCTCATAAAGGCCTACAGCCTTAAGCATAAAGGTGGTAAGTTCCAAGCAGGACCTGAATTCCTGTTCCAACTGTTCGGGGGTGCACATAAGATGTCCCTCTGAAATGGTGAACTGGCGCACACGTATAAGACCGTGCATTTCGCCCGATTCTTCGTTTCTGAAAAGGGTAGAGGTCTCGTTGTAGCGAAGCGGCAGATCACGGTAGGAACGGGCACGGTTAAGATATGCCTGATACTGGAATGGGCAGGTCATAGGACGCAGTGCGAAACATTCTTTGTTTTCATCGTAGGGGTCACCCAGAACGAACATACCGTCAAGATAGTGGTCCCAGTGTCCTGAAAGTTTATACAGTTCGCGTTTTGGCATATATGGGGTCTTAGTAATCAGCCAACCTCTGCGGGCCTCCTCGTCCTCTACAAAACGCTGGAGAATCTGAATAACCTTGGCGCCCTTGGGCAAAAGAATGGGAAGTCCCTGACCGATAACATCAACGGTGGTAAAATATTCAAGTTCGCGGCCCAGTTTGTTGTGGTCGCGCTTTCGTGCCTCCTCCTGTGCGGCAAGGAACTCCTCCAGTGCGGAAGCCTTGGGGAAGGCGGTGCCGTAGATGCGGCAGAGCATCTTGTTGTTAGAGTCGCCATGCCAATATGCACCCGTTGCCGAGGTAAGTTTGAAAGCCTTTACCATACCGGTGCTCATAAGGTGTGCTCCTGCGCAAAGGTCGGTAAAATCACCCTGAGAATAGAAACTGATTTCCTCGCCTTCGGGAAGGTCGCGGATAAGTTCAACCTTGTAGGGTTCGCCCTTTTCCTCGAAAAACTTCACAGCCTCGTCGCGCGGCATAGTGAATCGCTCAAGTTTGATATCCTCCTTAACGATCTTCTTCATTTCTGCCTCTATTTTGGCAAGATCGTCGGGGGTGAACTTTTCATCGATATCAAAATCGTAATAAAATCCGTCGTCCACAGCGGGACCAATGGTGATAAGTGCATCGGGGTACAGGCGCTTTACAGCCTGAGCCATAATATGCGATGCGGTGTGGCGGAAGGTCCATCTGCCGTATTCATCGTCGAAAGTAAGAATTTCCAGTTCGCAGTCGCTGTCAATAACGGTGCGCAGGTCGGCATTTTTGCCGTTAATTCTTGCAGCACAGGCAACGCGTGCCAGACCCATACTGATTTCTTTTGCCGCCTCAAAAGCGGTAAGTTGTTCGGCAAATTCCTTTACCGAACCGTCCTTTAAGGTTACCTTAATCATAAAAAACCTCCTGAAAATACAAAAAACTTCGTCCCTGAAAAGGGACGAAGTTAAAATTTACAAACTCCGCGGTTCCACCCGTATTCCGAAAAAAATCGGCACTCAAAGTCCTTAACGCAGACGAAACGGCTGTGTTTTTTACCCACAGCGCTCAGAGGTGGTCTCACCCGAAGTTCACATCCTGCACCGCTCACAGCAAATGCGGTGCTCTCTGAAAGGGGAAAAGGGGGCTAATGTCCTCGTCAACACTTTAACAAAGATATAATACCCCATAAACTGTCCGCTTGTCAAGTACAAATATTTACAATTTTTCATTTTTTGTAAATTTTCTATTGACTGTAAAAAAAAATAGTGGTATCATTTTTTTATTGAGAATATTAGGAGGTAATATCAATGTTTAAGTCAGAATATCTGAACAGAGTCTACGCTGATGTTGAAAAGCGCAGCGTTGGCGAAAATGAATTTTTGCAGGCAGTTCGCGATGTTCTCGAATCTTTGGAGCCCGTTGTTATGCAGGACGATAAGTTCGAGAAAAACGGTGTTATCGAGCGTATGGTTGAACCCGAGCGTATGATCAGTTTCCGCGTTTCTTGGGTAGACGATAACGGTCAGGTACAGGTAAACCGCGGTTACAGAGTACAGTTCAACTCTGCTATCGGTCCGTACAAGGGCGGTCTTCGTTTCCATCCTTCTGTTAACGCATCGGTTATCAAGTTCCTCGGTTTTGAACAGACCTTTAAGAACAGCCTTACCGGTCTGCCTATGGGCGGCGGCAAGGGCGGTTCCGATTTCGACCCCAGAGGCAAGTCCGATGGCGAGATTATGCGCTTCTGCCAGAGTTTTATGACCGAACTTTCCAAGCACATTGGTGCTGATACAGATGTTCCTGCAGGTGACATCGGCGTTGGTGCTCGTGAAATTGGCTATCTTTACGGTCAGTATAAGAGACTCCGTAACGAATTTACCGGTGTTCTTACCGGTAAGGGCATTTCCTACGGCGGTTCGCTTATCCGTCCCGAGGCTACCGGTTTCGGTGCTGTTTACTATGCAGTAGAGATGCTTAAGTCCTTCGGCGAAGATGTAAAGGGCAAGACCTTTGCAGTATCCGGCTTCGGTAACGTTGCATGGGGTACCGTTAAGAAGGTTACCGAACTGGGCGGTAAGGTAGTTACCATTTCCGGCCCCGACGGTTATATCTACGATGCAGACGGCATCACCACCGAAGAAAAGATAAACTTTATGCTTGAAATGCGTGCTTCCGGCCGCGACAAGGTTCAGGATTATGCCGATAAGTTCGGTGTTCCTTTCTTCGCAGGAAAGAGACCTTGGGAGCAGAAGGTTGATGTTGTTATGCCCTGCGCCACCCAGAACGAGGTTGGCATCGAGGATGCAAAGAACATCATCGCTAACGGTGTTAAGTATTATGTAGAGGTTGCAAATATGCCCACTACCGACGAGGCTGTTGCATATCTCAGAGCAAACGGTGCGGTTATTGCTCCTTCTAAGGCTGTTAACGCAGGCGGCGTTGCCGTTTCCGGCCTTGAAATGAGTCAGAATTCTATGCGTTACTCCTGGACCGCAGAAGAGGTTGACGCAAAACTTCACCAGATTATGACCAACATCTATAAGAACTCTTACGAGGCTGCCAAGAAGTACGGTATGGAAGGTGACCTCGTAGCAGGCGCTAACATTGCAGGCTTCGAAAAGGTTGCAGATGCAATGATCGCTCAGGGCGTTGCATACTAATCAAATAAAAACAAAAATCAGCGATGGATTCCATCGCTGATTTTTTTATGCCCTACTTAATTTCTTGTTCTAAATTTCTGAAATAGTCTGTATCAAAAAATTCGGATATCGAGATGTTAAGTCCGTCACACAATTTCTTTATGGTCGCTATACCTGGGTTTTTGCTTTGATTGTAAAATATAGACTTCACGGTTGTGTACGGCACACCCGAAATGCTGGCAAGCTTACAAAAATTTATGTTTTGCTTATAACATAACTCTCCAAATCTTTTCTTAACGGCTTCTGTAATATTCATATTATCACTCCTAATAAAAACATTGTACATTTTATATTAGGAACGATTAGACGATAAATTGTACCATTTTACTATATATAGTCTTTGCTTGATTAGTGCGGTTGTTATTTCTAAAAAATCCTTTACGGAACAATTCAGACCGGTAGCCTTTATGGCAAGTTGCATTTCGTTTTCTATTTCCTTTATTGAAACATTTTTTAACAGCTATTTGCCTTAAAATTTTATTGTAATTCATAGTATCACCACCTTTAACGTGATTGTACTATATATAGTCCATCAAAATTTGTCGTAATTAGTCTCACCTTAAAAATTTTTTGAGGGATAATAAAATAGCCTGCGTCTGATGAGGGAGGTGGATTTTTGCGTAGCAAAAAGACGGAGGGATAGAGCCAAGTAAAAAAAGAGAGAAATCTCTCCCCAGTCATTTTTTTGCAAAATGACAGCCCCCTCGTCAGAGGGGGCTTATGAAATCAACAGTAAAATAGTTCTTTTATTTCCGATTTTCCTGTGCTTTTATGATGGTCTTGTAGTAATCTACCGCATTGGGCAGACAGTCGGCTTCGATGTTTTCGTTTAGTCCGTGCATACCTGCCATCTGTTCGGGACCGTAGTTAACGGGGCTGAAACGCACACAACTTTCGCACACCTCGCCGTAGAAACGGGCATCGGTGGCACCGGTTACCACATAGGGCAGAATACCGATTTCGGGGAAACAGTCTGATATTGCCTGTTGTGTTATCTCAAATGCTTCGCCGTTAAGGTCAAGCGGCTTTGAAGGATAACCTTTGTAAACGACCTCGGTTTCAAGTCCGTATTTACGGGCGAGTTTATTAAGAATTTCAAGGCTTTCATCGGTCGGTTGATGCGGAATGAAACGCAGATTTGCGGATACACTTGCCTCTTGCGGAATAACATTGTAGCCGTTTGAACCCGACTGCATAGTAAAGGCTATGGTGGTTTTAAGCATTGCCGCCGCCTGTGCGCTTATCATTGGCATAACCTTTTTAAGAAGCGGTCTGAACAACCACAGATTTGCCATAACCAGCCGCAGACCGAAACTTTCGGTGTAGGGGGCGATTCGTGAGAACATCGCATTTACCGCAGGTGAAAATTTCGCTTTGAAAGGGCTCTTTTTTTCCACCCTGCTTATAAACTTTGCAAGTCGGGGGATGGGGGTGTTTTTTGCAGGTGCACTTGCGTGTCCGCCGCTGCTTCGGGCGATAAACTTTATGTCGCCGTAGCCTTTTTCAAATATTCCGACCGCCGCAAAGTGACCTTTTACACCTGCAACGGGGTCCTGAATAATGCTGCCGCCCTCGTCGCAGAGCATAAACAACCGTATGCCGTGTTCTTTAAGATAGGAGGCTATAGCAGGGCCGCCGCTGCCGCCGATTTCTTCGGTGCAACTACTTGCAAGATAGATGTCACATTCGGGTTGATAACCGTCGGTCATCATTTCCTCTACCGCCTGAAAAAATGCCATAAGTGAGCATTTTGTGTCGGCGCTGCCGCGACCCCATACCTTGCCCTCGGCTATTTCTCCCGAAAAAGGCGGATACTTCCACTCGCCGGTAGCTTCTACCACATCCATATGGCTCATCAGCAGAATCGGTTCCTTGTCGGTTTTGCCCGACCATTTAAGCAGCAGATTTCCGTCTATCTCCACCACGGTGCATCTTTTAAACACGGTGGGGAATAGGTTTTTCATAAGGGAGTGAAAGGCGAGGAATTTTTCTTTTGAAGGGTCATCGCGACTGGAAACGGTCTCTTGGCGAACCATAGCCGACAACTTTTCGGCGTAGGCGGTTATCCTTTCGGTATCGGTAGAGGGGGTATAGTTTGTGCGCTTTTTAGGAAGAAGAAGGGTACGAACTACCGCCGCCAAAAGACACATTAAAAGCACTGCTAACAGGGCGATAATAATATATAGCGCTGCAATCATTTCTTTTCCTCCTGCGCGGTTTCTTTGCGGAAAAGTATCCAGGAATGTGCGATAGCGATGGCACCGCTGAGAATCATCAGGAAGCCGACATTAGATATAAGTGAGGGCACACAGATGAAGAGAACCGTCATAGTGATAAGCGGAATGGCAACTAATTTTTTACCCTTTCTGAAGTACTTAAATGCCATAGCGCCAAATAATGCAGGTACAACATTATCGAATGCAGGGCGCAAAACCTCTGCCTCTAAAACAGGGCGCAGGGGTATCATAAGCAGAACACCAAGCGCTATTACAAGGGTGGTAACAAGCGAGGAGGTTGCTACCGAAAGTGCCGAAACGATTTCGTTTTCGGGTGTGCCGGATTTCGTTTCGGTTATGTCACGCGCATTCATAGCGCAGGGAATCTTCATATTTATAAGGTTGCCCGTAAGGAAGCCGAGATAACTGCCCCCTGCGCCGAGCGTGGGTGTGTAGATAAGAAACTCTACAATACAACTGGGAATGTATACGATGGCGATCTGAATAAAGCCCTTGCCGAATGCCGAAAGATTGGGCATGGCATCGAGGCACAGTCCCATAGCAAAGGGAGAGCCAATCAGCAGAATTATGCCGATTAAAAGACCAATTTTTCCGAATGTATGTGTACGGGATATGTATTTATCAAGATAAGCGTTTTTTTCCTGTTCGTTCACAATAAAACCCCCTTAAATTAAAACATTGCGGCACAGCCGACACTTGCCGCCATACCTACAAGCATGCTTCCTGCGATAGAAAAGTTATCCAGCCAGACCATCTTTTTCTTTTCGGCAAAGAAGGTGAATACAGCCATCGCAATTGCCGAAACAATAAGTGTAACAATAGGTAGATAATTTCCTGTTATTACAAGTTCGCCGCCTTTAAGTTGGATAAGTTCGGCGATATAACTGCCTGTATATGCTGCAACAAGACCGATGAACATAGCGGTTATGGCGTTGTCTCCAAAACTTTTACCGCCCTTTTGTTTGCTCAGCGATTTGCCCAGTTTGTTGCAGTACGCCTTTCCGAAACACAGCATACACACAACACCCCAGATAATGCCTACCGCCATAAGCAGTGCTATAGTGGTAAATGCGGTGAGTGTCATATCACCGGCTTCAAGGCCGTTAAGACCGGTGCTTTTGGCGGCGATATCGGCAACGCTTGTCTCATAGTGAAGGGCGCCGATTACCGAAAGACGAAGCCACGGAAGCGGCATACCAAGTGCACCCGAAAGTGCAATAACACCCAGCAGAATACTGATGCTGGGCAGCAAAGAAAATGTTGCCGAAGATGTGATAACACGGCGAAGTTTTGTCTTGTCCATACCGATGGCAACGCCTGCTTTGTATGCCCTTACAAGCGAGAAAACGCAGAAGAGCACGACAAAAAGAATGATGCCGCCGCTGATTAGATAGAGCGGCAGGCTGTTAAGTTTGTCTAAAACAGTCATAATAATACTCCTAACCATTCAAATATAAATACTGCCGCACAGGCAGAAAGGGCAACGGTGATAAGGCTTTTCCCCCAAAAGGCCATAAGCAGAGCGGTTACAAATCCGGCAACAGCGGAATAGATATTATCGGTGGAAGAAAGGATTGCCGGAAATGTCATAACCGCAAGGGTTACAAATGGGACATAGTATAAAAAAGACTTGAAAAAATTATTTTTTATCTCTTTGCGGATAAGGGTGAGCGGAAGCATACGGATAAGATATGTAACCACCGCCATAACAAGAATATATATGTATATTTTAGGCATTTTTCTTATCCTCCTTAACAGGGAATAAGACGGCAGCGCCACCTGCGATAACAACGGTAAGAATGATTACCCGAAAGCCCGAAGAAATGTTAGAAAGAACCGGCGCGTAGGTGAATATGCAACTTGATATCATCGAAATGCCGATTATTGCGGCAACCACTCGGTCCCTTTTGGCGGTAGGTACGATCAATGCGATGAACATCGCATAGAGTGCAACGCCCAGCGCACTCAGTATTCTTTCAGGCAATATATCGCCTGAAACACAGCCGAGTAATGTTCCCAATACCCAGCCGGGCAGGGCGGAGGATAAAACACCGTAGCAGTAAATGCTTTGCAGTTTTTGCGGAAAAGATGCGCATACACCGAAAACCTCGTCGGTGTTTCCGAACGAGATAAAAAATCGGTGGATAAAGGGCATATCTGCTGAAAATTTTTGTGTAAGCGATGAGGACATAAGGCAGTAGCGCAGATTTATAACCAACTGAGTAAGCGCAAGTTCGGCGATACCTGCCGATGCCGAGATAACGCCAAGCGCCGCAAACTGCCCCGCAGAGGTGAAGTTCGTTGCAGACATCAGCACCGCCTGAAGTGTAGTAAGTCCGATTTTTCTGGCGGCTATCCCGAATGTGAAGGAAACGGCGATATATCCCAGAAATATCGGAAAGCCGTCCCTTAATCCCCGAAGATAGAGGTTTTTTCCGGTCATTTTACCTATCTCCTTGAAAGGTTTTGAAAAAGGCTGCCTGCTTAAAGTGCAGACAGCCCAAGAATATCAGCGGTAGTATTTGTTGTAGTATTTTTTATAATACTTTCTGTAGTATTTAGTGTTGCTCTTGGTTGCCTCGTTGATAACACCGCCCAGAATACGGCATCCACTCTTTTCAAGTTGGAACTTAACATCAAGTGCTGCCTTGCGGCTTACCTTGCGTTCGGCGAATACCATTATGGCACCGTCGCAGTAGGAGCCGATAACAGCGGCATCGATAACTGCGCCAAGGGGAGGGGAATCGATTATGATGTAATCGTATTTTTCTTTGAGGTCATTGAGCATTTTTTCAAAACGGCCATTTTCAAGAAGTTCAACCGGATTGGGTGGGAACTGTCCCGAAAAGATAACATCAAAGTTTTCGTCGGAAGTGCTGTAAATGCCGTCTTCAAGTGATATCATACCCGAAAGTATTTCGGAAAGGCCGTGAATGTTTTCCGAACGGGCGTTGCGCTTGAGCATAACCGATTTACGCATATCTGCATCGATAAGAAGGGTCTTCTTGCTCAGGTCGGAAATACATTTTGCCAGTTCTACCGAAACGGTACTTTTGCCTTCGTTTTCGGCGGTAGAAGTTATAAGAACCGTTTTTATATCGTCTCCGCAGAACATAAGGTTGGTACGCAGAGATTTGTATGCCTCGTTAGTGAGGTAGTCCTTTATCGACGGGGCGTTAAAGGAGATTTTTTTAGAGGCAGTATTATTAGCAGTCTCATCGTAAGTGGACTTGTTTGCGATATTTTCAGTTGCCATTTTATATCCTTACGCCTTTCTTGAATATTTTGATTTACGCGCGGTCTTGTTGGTGTGGTAGGGAATAGCGCCGAGCGTGGGTATATCGAGGTGCTTTTCGATATCCTCTGCATTGTTTATCTTATCATTTACAGAGTACAGAATGAATATATATACTGCCGAGATAAGAATACCGATGCCGAAACCGTAGATGGTTTTCTTAACGGCGCCCGAACCCGATGCATTACCGGGGAGAAACGCCTTGCTGAAGATGTTAACACGGTCAACATCCATAAGATCTTCTATCTTCACCTTAGCAACGTCGCAAACCTTGTTTGCAATAAGTTGTGACCGTTTGGGGTCGGTGGTGGTAACATGTATTTCAAGGATACGGGTGTTGTCGGGTGCGATAACGCTTACGCAGTTTTTAAGTCTTGCATAGGACATACCCAGATCTAACTCGCGGTTTACCTCGGTAAGAACGGTACGGTCGATGATCATTTCGCTGTAGTCACGCGCGAGATATGTTGATATTGCAATTTCGGTGGAGGTAACGTTTTCTTCGCCTGAATTTATGATATAAATTTTTGCTACAGATGTATACTTGGGTACATATGTAAGTTTTGCGTATGCGAAACTTGTTACCATACAGATAAATATAATTGCTATTACAATGAACTTGTTTGCAGCAAGATGAAAACCGAATTCTTTCAGGTCAATCCTGACAAGTTCCTGACTTTTATTAGTGTTTTCCATGATATATCTCCTAATCAAAACATATATAAATATAATATCACACAATATGCTTTAAGTCAAGGCAAAATCGGGAGACAAAGGTGGTTATTTTAACCAAAGTATATGAATTCAAACTGCAATTAAAGGTTTTGACAAAAAGAAAAACAGACCGGCAAAAGCCGGTCTGTAAAGACGGTAAATATTATTTAAGTGCGATTGCCTTCTTTGCCATTTTTACAATGTCAGGGGCGCGCAGACCGAACTCGTCAAGAAGTTTTGCTGCAGGACCGGAGTGACCGAACTCGTCATAAACACCGAGTTTAAGAACGGGAACGGGATATTCTTCACAGATAAGTTCGCTTACCGCACTTCCAAGACCGCCCACTACCGAATGTTCTTCGGCTGTTACTATAGCACCCGTTTCACGCGCCGCTTTAAGCACGATTTCACGGTCAAGCGGCTTTATGGTTGCCATATTTATAATACGGGCATTTATACCTTCCTCTTGAAGCATATCATATGCTTCAAGAGCCTCTTTAACAAGGAGACCCGTTGCGATAACGGTAACATCGGTGCCTTCGCGAAGTTCAACACCCTTGCCGATTTCAAACTTGTAGTCATCATCAAAAACTACCGGAACGGCAAGTCTGCCGAAACGCATATAAACGGGACCGTCACACTCGAAAGCGGCGTATACAGCCTTCATAGCCTCGGTTTCGTCAGCAGGATTGATAATGGTCATATTAGGGATAGAGCGCATGATTGCTATATCTTCACAGCACTGGTGGGTAGCGCCGTCTTCGCCTACCGAGATACCTGCATGGGTAGCACCGATAATAACTTTGAGGTTAGGATAGGCGATAGAGTTTCTTATTTGCTCGAATGCACGACCTGCGGCAAACATAGCAAATGAACTTACAACAACACGTTTGCCGGTAGCGGCAATACCTGCGGCTATTCCCATCATATTCTGTTCTGCAATACCGCAGTTGTAGAAACGGTCGGGGAAGGCCTTTTTGAACATACCGGTCTGGGTAGCGGCAGCAAGGTCCGCATCCATAACGATAAAGTCATCTCTTTTTTCGCCGAGTTCGACCAACGCTCTGCCGAAACCGACTCTTGTAGCAACACTTTTTACATCAGCCATTTTTGGTCCCCTCCTTAGTTTATGGCATCGAGTTGGGCTTTAAGTTCTGTCATAGCCTGCTCGTAAAGTTCGTCGTTGGGGGCGGTGCCGTGCCAACCAACCTGATTTTCCATATAAGAAACACCCTTGCCCTTAACGGTGGTGGCGATTATAGCAACGGGTTTGTCAATAGTCTCGGCCTGCTTGAGAGCGGCTTCTATCTGCTCGAAATCGTGGCCGTCGATGTGAAGAACCGCCCAGTTGAAAGCCTCGAATTTTTTATCCATCGGCATAGCAGAATTGACCTGCTCGATGGTGCCGTCTATCTGAAGGTTGTTGTAGTCAACAAATGCAACAAGATTTGAAAGGCCCTTGTTGGCGGCAAACATAGCGGCCTCCCATACCTGACCCTCTTCGATCTCGCCATCGCCCAGAATGGTGAATACGCGGAAGGGATTACCGAAATGTTTTGCCGAAAGAGCCATTCCGCAGGCGGCAGAAACGCCTTGACCAAGTGAACCGGTGGACATATCAATGCCGGGAATACCTTTCATATCGGGGTGACCCTGAAGCATAGATCCGATGTGGCGGAGGTGGGAAAGTTCCGAAGGATCGAAATAACCGCGCTGAGCAAGAACCGAGTAGAGTGCCGGTGCAGCGTGTCCCTTTGAAAGCACAAAGCGGTCACGGTTTTCGTCGTCGGGGTTTTTCGGGTCAATATTCATATAGTTAAAATACAGGTATGTCAAAATATCTGCACAGGAAAGCGAACCTCCCGGATGACCTGATTTTGCTGCGTGTACACCCTCGATTATACCGAGTCGTACCTTGCAGGCGGCTTTTTCAAGCCTTAGTTTTGTTGCTGCGTCCATATTCGGCGTCCTTTCTTAAGCAGAGGAGTAGTATCAGAACCCGATTTTTACGGGATGATTTACGCCTCGGCTGTGTTAAAATACTCGCAAATCCGTCGGGATTTACTGTGTTTATGGGTACCGGTGCAAAGATCGGCACCGCGAAAATTCTACGACCTGAAATCCGCAGAATTTTGTATGATTGTTGGTGCAGAGATGGTGGCAAGGCTGATGATAGGTAGAAAAGTATTCCGGTTATGCCATTTTAGACGATTCGGATACTTCACCTCTGCCTATTCCGCATTCACGGAAGTTTTTAAGTATTCAATAAAATCGGCAACAGCGCCGTATTTTGTGTCTTTAACCACCACATTGCAAACGGCCTTTATATCTTCGGGAGAACCTTGGGGTGCGGCGCTTATATCGGCAGCTTCAAGCATAGGCAGATCGTTATAATAGTCGCCTATGGCATAGCAGCAGCCCTTTTTAATGTTAAGCAGTTCACACAACCGTTTCAGTGCCAATGCCTTATTGGCGGCTGTGGGATTTTGCTGAAGGAAAAATCTTTTTGAACCGTAGATTATTGCCGAGGTGTTTACAAATCTGCAGTCGCAATCGAATTTTGCGACAAATTCACCTGCTGCGGTGCGTTGTTCCTCGGTATCGAAAAGGTAGAGAACCTCGTTCCAGGGCAGTTTCATCGCCTTTTCAAAGGTCATATCCTCATTTTTAAGGTCTTCGTAACCGTCGTGGTCTTCAACCTGCGCGGTGCGACGAAGGATAATTACACGGTCAAGCGAATGTATTTCTATCCCGATATCGGGACTGAAATCGTAAAGTTTCTGCGCCATCTCACGGGCGGAGTCGGGCAGGGTTTCAAAGTGCAACGGAAGGTGGGCAGTATGGTCGTAGATGATGCTGCCGTTGGCCATTATGCAGGGTGAAATTTCACCAAGTTGCTCCAGAATAGATCCAATAGCACCTATCGTGCGTCCGGTCGCCAGCGAAAAGGCGCCGCCTTCCTTAAGAAAGAAGTGTATTGCATCGATGTTTTCCTGCGGCAGATAGCCGTTGTCCAACAGGGTTCCGTCTATATCAGAGGCTAGAAGATGCCCCTCAAAGATGCCCATACCTACACTTCCTTAAAAACTCTGTAAAATACTGCGGCAGTTCACTTGTGAATTCAAGATATCTGCCGTCGGGGTGGATAAAACCTATCTTTCTTGCGTGGAGACATTGACCCGAAAGCGAGGTTATAACCTTTTTCGGGCCGTACACCTCGTCCCCTGCAACGGGGTGGCCGATGTATGCCATATGCACCCTTATCTGATGGGTGCGTCCCGTCTGAAGGGAGACCTTTATATGGGTAAAGCCGTCGAGCCTTTCTAAAACGGTGTAGTGGGAAACGGCGTTTTTACTGTTTTTATCGGTAACCGCCATTCGCTGCCGGTGTACAGGGTGGCGACCAATGGGGGCGTTTATTGTGCCTTCGTCTGATTTAAGGTTGCCGTATACCACCGCTTCATACTCGCGGGTAAAGGAGTGATCCTTTATCTGTTCAGCAAGAAAGGTGTGCGCGCGGTCGGTTTTTGCAACGATAAGAAGACCGCTGGTATTTTTATCTATTCTGTGTACGATTCCGGGGCGGATAACACCATTTATCCCCGAAAGTGAGTCGCCGCAGTGGTGTAAAAGCGCATTAACCAGTGTGCCTTCGTAGTTACCGGCGGCAGGGTGTACCACCATACCCTTCGGTTTGTTCACTACAAGCAGTTGGTCGTCCTCGTAAATAATATCCAGCGGAATATTCTGCGGCAGCGTTTCAAGCGGTGTGGGTTCGGGAAGGCAGATAACAACGCATTGTCGGCTTTTGAGTTTAAGGTTTTTACCTGCAACCCTTCCGTCAACACTAACAAGACCTTGTTCTATAAGTTTTGCCGCGTGAGAACGGGAAAGTTGCGCCGCTTCGGATACAAAAACATCAAGACGGGGGCTTTCGCCGTCGTCAAAAACGGTCTCAATTTTCTCCATTTTCGTTAACACGGCGCTTTGCTTTTTTTGCATCCTGAACCATTCCGATAACAAAATATAGCATAAGCAGGCCTGCACCGATAACTATACAGCAATCGGCGATATTGAAAACAGGGAACTGGGGGAAGAAGGAAAAATGCAGAAAATCTACAACCTTTCCGTTGCGGAAAATGCGGTCGAGAAGGTTGCCGATACCGCCCGAAAGAATAAGCGATACCGCCCAGAAAACAAGTTTATCCTTTACACCCGATTTAAGCAGCAGTGCTATACACACAAGCATAACGATAACCGTTACCGAGATAAGCATCCAGGTGTATCCGCTAAGAATACCCCAGGCACCGCCCTCGTTGTGGATATAGGTTATGTCGAGAATGTGGGGAATAAAATCGTGCGACTCGGCAAGGGTGTAGTTGGAAACGA
>JAZOBW010000096.1:0-8868 GCA_045596185.1 Acutalibacteraceae bacterium
GGACGCATTGTATCCTGATCTACACGGATTATCTCGCCTTTTTTTACCGTGTTTTCAATAAAATCTGCTATACCCATAGCTTCGCGGATAATGCGCTCGTCCTCGTTGTCACTTTTAGGCATAATCAGCAGTTCTACCGAACTGTCTTCGCTTTCGGGAAATTTTCCGGCAGCATTAAGTCTTTCCTCTTCGTTATAGACGATACCGCCGATACTTCGACTCATAAATAATGAAAAAAAGTAGTTTGCAAAATCACAAATTCCCTTGCGGCTTCTGAAATTATCCGAAAGGATTATCTTTTTAGGGTCGCCTTCTCCGGCCGCTTCAAGCGGAATATAACTATCCTTTTTTTCAATAAAGTTTTTCGGGTTTGAACCCCTGAATCCATAAATGCTCTGTTTAACATCGCCCACGGTAAACAGATGCTCACCGTTATTCGAAACAGCATAGAAGAACATACTCTGAAGGTCGTTTACATCCTGAAACTCATCAACAAGCACTTCGTCATAAGCAGAAATTATTTCAGCGGCGCTGTCCTTAACCCTGACATTTCCCTGCAAATCGGGTTCGCAAAGAAGTTGAAAAGCCATCTGCTCAATTTGAGAAAATGTAAATTCATTTTCCTTTTTATGTTCCTCAAAAACACGATCGGAATACTCTCTGACCATTTGGGTGAGAAGATTAACCGCACCCGAAAAATGCAGACGGTCAGCCTCTACTGCGGCACGGTCGGCATAGACGATACTTCTTATTTCATCTATTGTGTTCTTTACAAATTCCTTCTGTTGTGCAAAACAGGCATTGTTCGGGTCTCCTGCCTTATCACCGTTTGGCACTCTGGGAAGTGACGCCTCACGAATAGCGGTGTAAAGAAGATCCCAGTCGCGTTTTTCTGCGATGGTCTTAAGATCATCGACCAGTGCTAACATATCTGCGGCATATACCATAAATTTTTCGGTATTCTTTACTATAAATTCCGCAACCTGCGTTGCCTTTTCTGCGGCACGTACTGCGGAAGAAATTCCCGAATTGACCATATCCATAGCATCTTCATACCAGATATGTCCGCTATCGAAAGGTATGTTATACGGTGCACACAATGCGTCAAGAAAGCGCTCCGGGAAAGGTGCATATTCGCTCTTTATAAGCAGTGACGATATAAGCGAAGTGAGATTTTCATCATCGTACTCACACTCGGTAAGTTCAAGAAGGTTTGAAAAATCCCCACTGCCGTTTTCCAGATATTCCGATATCATATCTGAAAGTATGCGGCTATGCATAGCATTTGCATTTCCACCGTCCGATACCTTGAAATCGGGCTCTACTCCACAGTTTTCAAAATTGCGGCGCACAAGGTCTATACAAAAAGAATCTATGGTGCATATCGATGCAAAACTAATAAGATAGCGCTGACGTGCTAACCATTCATTATCGGGATCTCGGCGCAGTTCATCGGCAAGGCGGCGTTCTATTCGGCTGCGCATCTCGGCAGCAGCAGAATTTGTAAATGTTACAACCAGTATGCGATCGGCACTGATGGGGTTTTCTTTATCCGTAAGCCTACGGATAACCCTTTCTACCAAAACTGCCGTTTTACCCGAACCTGCGGCGGCGGCAACAAGCACGGTGCCCCCGGTTTTTATCGCATCTTCCTGTGTTTTTGTAGGATTGAATCCCATCAGCGCACCTGCCTTTCTATTTCCTCTAAAACCTGTGAATTCTTCATCTTCTCTGCCTTGCGGTGTCCTGCGTCACCAATACCGCAAACAGCGGCGAAATCACAATATTTACAGGCGGGACTGTCGATACCGTCAACGGGGTCAACGGCAATATCACCGCTCATTATCATATCACCCGAAAGCATAAGTTTTCTTTCGATAAAATCAAATATCCTTTCGAAATCGCCCTCGCAAACAAAATTGTTATCGGGTGTGTTACCGAGTTTTGGGACAAATTCTCCCCCCGTTTTATCCATAGCCCGAACAAGTTGAGGATCGGCAACCATAATTCCGCTCATTCTTCGGTCAGCGGCGCTGTTCTTTCTGTCTCGGGAAGAGGGCATATAAAATATACCGGCAGGCTTATCGCCGAATCTTCCGCTCTTTACTGCGGCGTACAGATATATAAGCATCTGCATATTCTGACCCATAAGTATATCGGGCAGTTTGAACTTGCGTTGACCGGTCTTGTAATCAACCACCCTTATATATCCGTTCCAGGTATCCAGACGGTCTATTACACCATTAAGCACCAATTTTCCGCCGCTTTCAAGCGGTATATCAAGTGTAGGAATATCGGCACCATCATCTGCCCCTATGCTGAGTTCGCAACCTGCAGGAACAAAATCACTTTGGGCAAATTCCTCTGCCAAACGGCCAACGATAAATTTCAACATTCTTTTTATGGTTGAAACTATGAATTTCATTCTGACAGTCTCTACACTTCGATATCCCGTAACCGAATCAAGATACTCCTCTGTGAAATGTTCTACAGCATCATTTACAGCCGTATCATCAAATTCTGCCACCGATTTACCGTAAGTTTTAATTATCTTTTCCAGCACATAGTGAACCAGAGTTCCTCGCTGCAGTACATCAAATTCTGCAGGCTGAAGTTTGCGTGCTTTGAGACCGTCGCGGCAAAAATGCATAAATCGGCAACGACTGAAATTATCGAACTTTGACGGTGACATATAGATATTTTCGCCATAAAGCTTCCTTGCGGTTGTTGGGGCTATTACACGGTTTTTCGGTTTTACCGCCTCTTCAAGTGCGGCAACGCGGTCGCCGATATTCTGCACACCTTCAAGCGAATCACGAAGTGTAGCGACGTTATCGGGATCGTAAGATATTCTTTTACAAAGTTCACTGAATGCAGATTCCGAGGTTTCGGGCAGTGAACCCTCAAAATAAGTATCGGGCTCACAAACAATATTGCAATCAAGATTTTCGGCTATCAGTGTAACAAACGACGAGGGTTCTATTCTTTCTTTGCCATCCCCGGTAAGATAACTGATAAACAGTTTTTCTGTGGGGCAACATACATTTGAATATACAAGAAATTCCTCATCAATAGCACTGCCGATAGATTTATCCGGTATATCTATACCTGCATCGATAAGTTTCATTCGTTCGCTACCTGCAAAAATTCCGCTTTGAACTACGGTTCGGGGGAATTTACCCTGATTGGCGCCAAGAATAAATGCGAATCTGGGTTTTGAAGGTCGTATCCGGTCGGCAGAACCAAAGGTAACCTCATCAAGCATCTGGGGAATAACACCCACCGTTGAGTTATTAACCGCAACAGCAAGTGCATCACAATACTCCGTAACAGAAATTTTATCATCGCCGAAACAGACCGTCATACTATCAAGCAGGGACATTATGGTATCCCAGGACTGTCGTAGTGCATCAGCAAACACGGCATTTCCGCCTTCGCGGTATTGTGTTTCAAGGCGCGAAAAAGCAAGGGAAGCGTTGGTTTCTTCCAAAAGTTCCGCTATCGCACGGGACATCTGATATGCATCAGAACAGAATTTTTTCCTGAAATTTGAAATCGGGGCTATCGCCCTTTTTCGTATATCATTAAGTGTGTTTAGTTGAGGCTTTGTTTCAGTGTCTTCGCCACTGACAAATCCCTTTGGATTCATTGTCCATTCGTCCTCAAACTGTGCGCCGGTTATATTCCAAAGATAGGTATAATTTTCAAGTAACGATATCTCATCGGTGGTTAGTATTCCTATACCCGATTTGTGAAAACGAAGAATATTTTCAGTAGAAAAACGCACAGCAGCAGCAATAATAGATTTAACACACACCGCAGGCGGCAACGAAGAAAGCATCATCCGGCGGTCGCCAAAACAACTTACAAAATTTCTTCGGCAAGCAGCAGAAAGTGCCTGTTCATAAACGGCGGCATCTCTTGCAATAACAACAAAATCGTTATAGTGTGCAGTAGGGTCAAGTCGTACTATTCTGCGGATATTACGGGCAACAAATTCAGCCTCGTCATATACACTTGCCGCTTTGCAAACGGTAATATTATCACCCTTACCAGTATAATCGGTACGACCGGAAGATATCAGTTGTTCTGCGGCGGCAAGGTCGTCACTTTTATAGTAATTATTCTTCAATATTATATTATCGGATATTTTTACACCGTGGGACTTTGCCATTTCTGTAATACGCTTTCGGGTCTTTTCAACATTGGAAAACAGACCTATTTTTTGCTTATCTGACCCAAGTGACATCATCGATATAACGACATCATCGGCCTGAGCAAGAATACGGTCGATAATAGAATACTGCTGACCTGTAAATCCCTTAAAGGAATCGATAAATACTGTTTTATTACGAAAATACTCAAATTCACCGAGTTTTTCATAGAGTTTGGTTAGTCGGTCCGAAGGATCGGTAAAACGCTCTGAAACAAGGCGCTCATATTCCTGATAAAGCAGTGCTGTTTCTTTCAGTTTATCACAAAGACGGGTATCCGAGATACGCTCTGCCGCCGACAGAATATCATCGGGTGAAATGGCGCTTACCTTGAATTCGGTAACAGCATCAAGTATACCCGAAGCAAAACTTGAAGAGCGGACATAGCGTTTGAATACCGACAGTTTATCCGCAACCGAGGATAGGGTTCGTGTCATCATTATCACACGGTCGGCATCACTCATTATCCTGCCGCACATACCGCCTTTAAGTCTGTCAATCTCATCGCAGAGGCGGGAAAAACTCACCACTGTTACCTTTTGCGCGTCACGGTCGCCCAGACGGTCAAGTATCGCCTTTTCGCTTTCAAAGGAAAACTGTTCGGGCACTATCAGCACGGGATTACAACCGTTTAATACACTTTCTTTCAGTTTTTCAAGCAGAGTATGTGTCTTTCCGCTCGCGGCTCTTCCGAGAATAAAGGTAAGCATTTTGCACCTCCTATTTATTTATGCATCTATTATACCGCAATCAAAGGGATGAAAACGGTACAGTGGAAAACTGCCCAAGCGCCTTTGGCACTTGGGCTTAAATTATTTTTTATAAGCATAAACGATATCGCCTATCCATACCCGCAATCCGTTTCCTTTATAATAACGGTTATAATGCGATACCGAAAATATAAGGGCGATACCACGCAAAATATTTTTTGTTTTAAGAAACTGTATACGGCGTTCTTCGAAGGAAATAAAGCGCTCAATATCACCTTGAAGGGATTTGTCCTGCAGAAGCGACATAACATATTTATGACCACGAACCGACTCTTCAAGACCTAGAATACGTTTTGATAGTTCGCGGCGACGGTTTTGCTTATTCATTGCCGAAAGCGAAACATTATCAAGATGGTATCTGTAATGGGCAAGTTTTGTATTGAGTATTGCGGTTTTACCCGTAACACATCCAAGCATTGAAATAAGCCAATCGTGAGCCAAAAGGCTTTTAAGATCTATTGGTTTTATGAGTTGCGCCGTAGTTTTGCGCATACAGATACTGAAACCCCTGATATACGAACAACCTATAAGACTATCGGGTGTTATATATTCTATTGAACCGTCGTTTTTATCGCCCAGATATGTTACACCCGAATTTTCAATAACCTTTGAATTAGCATCGATAATATCGTATCTTGAAGAAAGTACTGATATTTCGGGATGAGTTTGCATACATTTGGTCATAACCTCTACCCTATCGGGTGTCCATTCGTCGTCCTGGTCGGAAAGGAATATTATATCACCCGAACATTTCTCAATGGCACCGTAAAAATTGAGACAAAAACCGACATTTTTTTCGTTTTGGAAAATGTGCCAGTTTTCAAGACCGTTGCTTTCTATAAACTCCCTGCAGAGCGAAACGGTATTATCGGTTGAACCGTCGTCACAGATGATAACCTCATCAACACCTACGGTCTGGTTTTTAATGGTATCAAGTTGACGGATTATATATTCCTGACCATTATACGCAGCCATTGCAACCGAAATCATATACTCATCTCACCTTCAAAAAGAGTTTTTGCAATTTGTATTTAAGAATGTAAAAGGCATAGCACGAAAGATATATAATAACCGAATTTCTGCTTCGTGCGGCAAAGCGGATTATTTTGGCACCGATTCCCACAGCAGAAGAATTCTTTGCGGCAGCATAAAATTCATCGCTGATACATTCATTTTTTATCTGTGTGTAAATCTGCTTTTTACTACAGGATAAAAACATATCAATTATAGCAGAAAAAACTGATTTTATAAGATAAAAATCACAGTAATCGTCTATACCTCTTGTTACTTCCTTAAGCAGTTTTGCCCTTTTCTTCATTATGTTCAGTTTATCGGGATTATAATGACGGGTGGTACTTCCCATATGAAGAATATAGTGATAAAAAGCCCTTTCGCTTAAAACGATTTTAGGCTTATATCGCAATAAACGCAGATTAAAATCGGTATCTTCGAAAGCCTCATTTTCAGGCATACGAACACCGCTTTCTACAACAAAACTGCGCTTATACAGTTTGTTGCATGGGCTATCTATAAGATTTTTTGATTTTATTTCTACGATTCTGTTGTTTATCTCGTCACCACAATAAACACCGTCGGCATTTACTATAGCCGAAGAAACGCCATCGTTTTCCATTATATAGCCGCACTGAACGATATCAGCATTATGCTGAATCGCCTTGTCGTACATAAACTCCAGCATATCGGGTTCAACATAATCATCCGAATCTATAAAACAAAGGTAGTCTCCCTTGGCACTATCTATACCCAGATTTCTGACCGATGCGGCACCGCCGTTTTCTTTTTCGATATACACAATGCGGGCATCCTCAAAAGAGGCTGCCCTGCATATATCTGCGCTGTTATCAACAGAACCGTCGTTTATAAGCAGAAGTTCAAAATCACGGTATGTCTGAGCCGTAATCGACGCAATACATTTTTCCAGCGTTGACTGTGCATTATAAACGGGAACAATTATACTTACTTTACACATATCAATAACGGAATCTGCCTTCTGCAACCTTTCTGAGATGCTCACCGTAGGGTGATTTTCCGTATTTTTCTGCCGACTCAAGCAGTTTTTCACGGTCTATCCAACCGTTATTATAGGCTATTTCCTCAACCGCAGATATTTGTACGCCCTGACGGTTTTCAACAACCTTTACAAATTCAGCGGCTTCACTTAAAGCATCCATCGTTCCGGTATCAAGCCAGGCAAATCCTCTGCCCAATGTTACAACATTAAGGGAACCGTCCTCAAGATACATACGGTTAAGATCGGTAATTTCCAATTCGCCTCTGGCAGAAGGTTTTACCTTTTTTGCCATCTCAACAACACGGTTATCATAGAAATAAAGACCTGTTACACAGTAATTTGATTTGGGATTCTTCGGCTTTTCTTCAATGGAAACCGCCTTACCGTTCTCATCAAACTCAACAATACCGAAACGTTCGGGATCATCAACATAGTAGCCGAACACGGTAGCGCCGTTTTCACGGGATGCGGCTTCGACAAGGTGCTTTTTGAAACCATTTCCGTAAAAGATATTGTCGCCCAGAACCATAGCACAACTATCACCATTGATGAACTCCTCTCCTATAAGGAAAGCCTGTGCAAGACCATCAGGAGAAGGCTGTACCGCATAGGAAAGATTTATTCCATAACGCGAACCGTCGCCCAGAAGACGCTCAAAATTAGGAAGATCTGTGGGGGTTGAAATAATAAGAATATCTCTTATTCCTGCAAGCATAAGGGTAGAAAGCGGATAATAGATCATCGGTTTATCATAAACCGGTAAAAGTTGTTTAGATGTTACCATTGTAAGCGGATAAAGTCTGGTTCCGCTACCACCTGCTAAAATAATACCCTTCATATTAAAACTCCTTTATTCTGCGGTAAATATATCGATACCTGTTATAACGACATCCTCTACAGGCTTGTCTGCGTTGCCTACCTTCACCGAAGCGATAGCATTGACCACATCCATACCTTCTGCAACCTGACCGAATACGCTGTGATGGAAATCAAGCCACGGTGTACCGCCCATTTCGGCATAGGCCGCGGTTATTTCGGGCGGAAATCCGTTATCGGCAAGGTCTTCCATCTGTTCAAGCATATTTGAAGGTACGCTTGAAGCCTGAACGATAAAGAACTGACTTCCATTAGTATTCGGACCGGCATTAGCCATGGAAAGCGCACCGCAAAGATTGTGAAGTTCAGGGGTAAACTCGTCCTCGAAACTTCTGCCCCATATAGACTCGCCCCCCGTACCAGTTGCGGTAGGATCGCCGCCCTGAATCATAAAATCCTTGATTACACGGTGAAATACTATACCGTTATAGTATCCGTTTTTAGCAAGAGTAGTGAAATTTTCCACTGTTTTCGGGGCGTGTTCGGGAAATAATTTTATTTTAATATCCCCCATCGTAGTGTGCATAACTGCGACAAGATCGCCGCTTTTTATGGCTTCAAGTTGTAAACAAGACATAGAAACATAATCTCCTTATAATTAGTATGAAACAATATAACCGGAATGGTTGCTGTTATAGGTTTTAAGTGTTGACAGATTTATTTCCACCAACTGCGGATTATTAGGACCGTACTTGGAATATGGGTCGTTTATCATAGCAATATAATTGCCGTTTGCATCGGTGTAAAGACCCCTTATAACAACATAGTGACCGCTTGACGAATAACCGAATACCGAACCCGAAGGAATTTTAATAACTATCTGAACGGGATAGCCGTTTGACAAACTCTTTCTAATGCGGTTATAAAAATCGGAAAGCGACATATTGGTAGTCAGTACCTCTTTATAAACACTGGAACCTATATAGTAATTAAGTGTATAACGCATCATGTATACATATGTTCCCTGACCGCCGGA
>JAZOBW010000097.1:0-11940 GCA_045596185.1 Acutalibacteraceae bacterium
ATTCATTCAAAGAAAAAGATTGAGTATTTGCAACAAGGAAATGAAATTACAATTCCAATCGATTATGTAGAATCGATTACACTCACAAGGGAGGAATTATATGATTGAGAGAATTCTTGATGTTGCCAAGTTGTTATTGGCGATTCTTCCCTTTGTGCTTTTCTGTTTTGCCAGTAAGAAGGTTAATCTTTCGAAAAGTGATCGAAGCAAACAGTTTTTAATGCCGATAATTGCATTGGTTTATGCGGTTGTTGCAATGTTATTGATGAATCGCATCAATGAATGGCTTATAAAACTTATTGAAAACATTCCTAAGTGGATTGCTGCTTTGGCGGACTTTTCGTGGATGCCTGCAAAAATCGGGGCTGTGTTTACACAAATCGGCAGTTTCCTGAATTCTATACTTGCAGAATTGAATTTGAATTTCTGGATTTTCTTTATTTCAAATACCGTAATACTTTTGGTCTATATGTTTGTTAAAAAGATTTGCATATCGATCATTTCAAAATCGGTTAAAATGGATGGAAATCTGCACACAAAGATAGCAGGAAATTTTTACGAGTATTTTTCAGAGAAAAACAAATGGTGCATCAGGGAAGACTATGTGCAGGTTCGCAGTATGTTAAAGGTCTTCTATTATGCCGCTGTTGTACTTTCTGCATTATTGATGCTCGTCAGCCGCAAATTTTATTTTGAAGGTTTGATGAAGTCCGTTTTCTATCCGGTTTTTGGTATTATTATTGTAGGAGAACTGTATTTTTATTTAGACGGTGCCACAAAACGAGAGTACAGTAATGATATTCTTGGCGAAGACGAGGATGCATATAAAACTGTTAACTATTCTTTGCTTAGAAAGTTCTTGCGCTCTGTTTTTGGTGATAAATTACTTGCCGAAAATACAAGTATAAATAACGCATTGGCATACGATGTGACTACCGATGAGATCATTCGCGAACTTGAAAAAAGTGAGGATCAAAAGGTGGTTAGTTTTGCCACCTATATAGATGCACTAAATAAAACCGGTTTTCAGATCGATCACAATTATCTTCATTCTTCGCTGGATATGCTAAATGGAAAAAGCATACTGTTTAACAATCCGTTTTATAACGATTTGATACCGTATGCTTTTTACCCGATGAACCGCGCATTATTAAGCCATCAAAAAGTGTTGATCGTGCTCGGTAGACATTCGATTGAAGATGATATTAAAGAGTGGATTGAGAAGGGAATAGAATCTGTTACAAATATTCCTTTTTTGTGGAAAGTGGGCGTTTTAAGTTCCGAGGAACAAGACCTTGATATCGGTATTGTTACCAGATCTGATGTTCTGGACATTGAACTTCATAATGCCAATTCAGAATTCTTAGAAAATGTTGGATTCTTTGTAATCATTGAACCTTCTAAACTTATTTCTACAGCACAGATTGGTTTGAATTTGCTTGTTAAGAAATGTAAAACTGACGGTGATAAAAATATCGTATACTGTATGTGCGATAAAAACTGTGATGGATTAGTTGATGCGATGTCTCATGTACTTATGACAAGTATTACAGAAGTATCGGCAACAAAGAAGCATCTTGGTACTTCCTCCTATATGTGTTGGGAGGCAGACGAGGATTATCTCCATCACCGTTTGGTTCCGAACATTTCAAGATATCTCGGTATGGGTACTGAATTATCATTCGCCGCACTGAAAAATCAGGTTTCAAAAACCAAGTGGTACGGCGGTGAAGCGTTCCCCGTAACCGATATTCGTTGGATCGATAAGCAGTATTATTATGATCTGACAAAATACGCCAGTTTGCCCACAAGTCAGGAAGCGATGGAGGAACATTTTGTTACAACACCGAATTTCTGGAGTGCGGAAGTAGAAAAGAATAATTATTTAACAGTTGAAGATGAAGCGCATAATATGTTCGAAATTCTGCGCGATTTCTCTACCAGAACTACCGAACAAGGCTTTATCAATATCATATCTTCAGAATATCTGTTGAAGGACTATATGGCGGATAACGCTTCCATTTTCGAGGCAGATGCCAAAGCAATTCCATTTATCGTTGCCGATTATACAAGAAGCAACCGTAACACGATACTTCGACTTATTTTGATGATGAGCACATTTCCGGTATGTGCGGATACGCTTGAAAAAGAATTGTCGTTACTGGGAATTCCCGTGTTTGACCTGAAAAAACAACTTTGGTATGAGTTGTTTAGTTGTTATTCTAAAATTTCGGTAACGAATGAACTTTCCGATGATTATCGTAAAGCGGTAGATGAAGTGTATTCTATGACACTTGAACTGGGTGGTGCTGAATGGACTTGCGATATCATAAAGGTTGAGGAGTCATTTAATTTGAAGAACGGAAAAATGGAAACCACATATTCCATCGCCGATTCTGAATTTTTAACCATATGTGTATCCGACCTTCGCTCGGCAGGTTATGTCGCTGAAGATGAAAAGGGCCAACGGTATTATCTCGGTTCGGAACTTGCAGGTCATATTTATCAGAAATACTTGCCCGGTCAATTCTTTACTTTTGGCGGCAAGTATTATGAAATGCAATATCTGACTACCGACGGTCAGATTCTTGTTCGCCGTGCTGCCGATCATATTACAGGTCGTCCCACATACAGACAAATTCGTGAGTATGCCATCTGCGGAATAAGGCCCTCCGAAAAGATAGGCGCCCAGCAAGATATTGCAGGAATGAAGGTCGTTAAAGAGTTTGCTGATATCTGCGTTGATACATCCGGTTATTATCGCATGGAAAAATATAACGACTTCACCACCGCTAAAAAGATCTTGTTTGAGGGCGGCGATAAAAACCGGATTGAACAGCGTGTCTATCACAATAAGGAAATTCTTCGTATCGAACTGCCTGATTTTGATGGCAAATTGAACGATAATGTTCGCTATACCATTACTCTTTTGTTTAACGAAATATTCAAAACAATCTTTGCTGAAAATCAAGCGTATATTTGTGCCGTTACGGATGATTCGTTCCTTGCAGAAGTCGATGGTGATAAACCGCTTACATATTCGGTTAAGGGTGACGGCTGCGAACTTCAAAAGAATTCAATTTACATTATTGAAGACAGTCAACTTGATTTAGGCTTGACGGTTGCCGTTGAAAGAAATCTTCAAAGGATATTCAGTATTATTCACGATTATCTTGATTGGCATATGGAAACGCTTGAAGTCAGCCTTAATCCGCCACCCGAACCTCAGCCGCCTATAGTATTTGCAGACCCCGAAAAGACTGAAGAACCCGAGCCCGCTAAGAAAAAGGGTATAAAAGGTATTTTCTCTGCCATAGGTCGCGGAATCAAAAAGGTTTTCGATAAGATCAAAGGCTGGTTTAAGCGCAAGCCTAAGAAGGGCGAAGAGCCCACCGCCGAAGAAAACCCCACTGAAGAAATCCCCACGGATACACCTGTTACACCGGAAAATGATGTTTCTGTAGAGCCTTCTGCCGAAGAAGGGACTGAAACGACTAAAACCGATGACGAGACCAAACCCGAAGAGAAAAAGAAGAAAAAGGGTATTTTCGGATGGTTTAAGCGCAAGAAGAAAACTAAGACCGTAGAGGAAACGCCTGTTGAGGAGGAATCGACAGAACCTGAGGATACAACCGATGGCATAACCGATGATACCGCATCGGACGAAGAGCCTGTGGAGACTGATGAATCTTCTGAAGAAGGTGTTGCAAAGGAACCGGTTGAAATTACTGAATCGCCGATTGAAAATGAGATTTCGTATTCTACCGAAAATGAGCGTATAAGCAAAGCAGGATTTTCTACCGAAAGGCGTCCTTATCATGAGCGTTATTATATGCTTTACGGCAGGGACTGCGAACCCACCTTTATAGACCTTTCCGGAGCACTTAATTATCTTTCTGAAATGGGAATGCAACGCAATTCCTTAAAGCAGGCAAGAGCAGGTAAGAAGATTGCAGAGTTTATCGAAGCAACCTTTATGCCCGGAAAACCGGATGCAAGATACTGTGATTTCTGCGGAACTGAAATATTCGGTGTTGAATATGAAACTCTTGCTGACGGTCGCGACAGATGTTTGAATTGCGGCAGAACCGCAATCAAGACGGGTAAAGAATTCCGTAAGATCTTTGAGGATGTAAAGCGGAATATGGAATCTTTCTTTGGTATCCGAATAAATGCGGGCATCAAGGTGGAAATGGTTAATTCTAAAACACTTCATAAGCGTCTTGGAAAGGCCTTTATTCCTACGCCAAATAGTGACGGGCGTGTTCTTGGTGTTGCAATTAGCGATAAGAACGGATACACTCTATTGGTGGAAAACGGTTCTCCGCGTATGGCTTCTATGCTCACAATGGCACACGAACTGACCCACATTTGGCAATACATCAATTGGAACGATAAGGCTATCCGTAAAAAATACGGAAAGAAAATGCGGTTGGAAATTTATGAAGGTATGGCAAAATGGGTGGAAATTCAATATGCCTATCTGATAAATGAACCTGCAACCGCTAAACGTGAGGAGATAATTACCTCCTATCGTGATGATGAATACGGACACGGGTTCCTGCGTTATCGTGCAAACTATCCCTTCTCGCTGGGCACGGTAATTACCAAGGAAACCCCATTTATGAATGTGGATACTCCGCTCGATCCTGAGTTCTGCGGCCAGTTTACTGTTGTGATGCCAACGGACGGAATCAATCCCGGAGATATAGAGTCTGAACCCTATACACCGGAAGACAACACACCTGTTCCCACCGGCCCGATAGAAGGTCCGATACAACGTGATCCCGATTCTTTCAATAGATATGCATACGGTCTTTTGAACGATGATGAGAAAGCGATTTATGATACTGTGTTGGAAGCGATAAATAATTTTGCTTTTGAGGTAAGTGATTTTAATACTTCGATAACCAATGAACAGGCTCAAAAAATATGTGATTACATTCAAAGGGATCATCCGGAAATTTTCTGGTTCCGACATGGAGCAACATACTATTTTGATAAAACAACCGGTATCGTCAACAGAATTGAACTAAAGTATTGTATGACACAAGACGAGGCGAAAAAGCGTCAAGAAAAGATTGATGTCGCAATCAAATCGTTCTTAACTTCGATAACGGATTCGATGAGCGATTATGAAGTTACACTTCATATTTACGAGAACATTATCAAACTTGTTGATTATGATACGATAGGCCTGGAACGACAAAAGAAGACTTCTGTTTCTGCCGAAGTTCCCGACGATCTACGCTCCATATACGGTGTTTTTGTTAACAAGAAAGCAGTATGCGCAGGTTATGCAAAGGCTATGCAATACTTGCTTAATCTGTGCGGTATCGAGTGTACTTATGTAACAAGCGCTACGCACGCGTGGAACCTTATCAAGTTAGAAGGGGATTATTACCACCTTGATGTTACATGGGGTGATGGTTCTGATACTAAAAAGGATAAGTCCCAAATAGATGCCGTTAGTTATGATTGTTTCTGTATTACAACAGCAGAACTTGCCCGTCTTGAGTTGCATACTCCCGAAGCCGGTTTTCCGTTGCCCGAATGTACTGCAACTAAATGTAATTATCACAGACGTCACGGATTGTATTTCGAAACATACGATTTTGACAGGGTAAGATCTATAGTTTGTGAAAGTGTTAAACTTAACAAACTGGATGTTTCGTTCAAGTTTGCTTCTCCCAAAGTGTTTGGTGAAGCCAAAAAGCAACTGATAGATAACGGCAAGTTTAGAGAGGCTATTCAATTTGCAGCCTTGAAATCGAACATTAAATTGAATTCAAGTTATGTGTATTCGGTAAGCGAAAGCAAATTGACAATAGCGTTCTTTATAACAAAGTTATAATGCAGGATTCGTTTTGACGGCAGTAGAGTTTTATAATCCTATGTCGTTTGAAAATGTAATTGGTTTTCTAACCACCGTCCCCGATAAAATAATTTTATTGGGGACGGAAGGATTAGAAACCTTTGCAATACAACTTATAATATGATTGAAGCAAGTATCTGTTAATTTTAATGGCTAACGAATATTTGCTTGAAACATATTTTGGGTTTAATACAATAAAAATTAAGGGGAATTATTATGAAAAGAATTGTTTCTTTGGTGCTTATAGCGGCAATTGTTATTGCAGGCATCGTTTTTGTTCCTAAAATTATGCATACCTGCGATGGTTGCGAAAAGTTTTTCTTAGGTGTCGGATACGAGCCTAACATTGTTGAAGATTTACTCTCTGACAAAGAACAAATAATCTGCAAAAAGTGTGCAAAAGAACAACATGCACTTTCCATTGCAGCGGGAAAATCTGTTGATGATTTCAAACGCGATTTATTTGAATAATAGTTATATAGCAAGTGTGCCATAAAATCGAGTGCGCTTACATTGGAGTTAGGAGGTATACTATGGAATGGACAATTTTTTTAATTGTTTCATTAATATGTTTTATTAGTTCGATTATTTTTGCAATTATCAAGGCGAAAGCAAAGTATAAAAGCGGGAGATTATTAGAACCTTCGAAAATTATTTTTGCCGGTGTTGTTATATCGGCGATTGTTTTGTTTATACCCATTTATATCAATACTTTCAAAACGAGCGACTGTGGAATTTTTGAAACAGTCCTTATTGCCATTCACAATATGATAAGATTATTTATCGTTGATGGCGAATTTGTATTTATCACATCAAACCTTGATGATGTGCCAACCTTAATTTCCAAAGGATACACAATTCTCTTTTCAATTTTATTTGTATTGGCTCCAATTTTAACTTTTGGCTTTGTATTATCCTTCTTTAAGAATATATCTGCATATAAACGCTATATCACACATTACGCTTCAAATGTATTCATTTTTTCTGAACTTAACGATAAATCTTTAGCTTTGGCAAATAGTTTGTATAAAAACAATAGCAAGGATCGTTTCTTTGTATTTACCGATGTGTTTGAAAAGGAGGAAGAACAGAGCTACGAACTTGTAGAAAAAGCCAAAGAACTTGGTGCGGTTTGTTTCAAGAAAGATATTGTTACAATTGATTTTTCTTTTCATAGTAAAAAAAGCGAATTAAACTTCTTTACAATTGGTGAAGATCAATCAGAAAACATTAGTCAGGCTCTTAAGATTGTTGATAAGTTCAAATATAGAGACAATACTAATCTTTATGTGTTCTCAACACAGGTCGAATCAGAAATGTTACTTGCCGGTGCTTTTAACAGTTCCGATGATGATATTAAAATTAAGGTTCGCCGTGTTAATGAGGTCCAGTCGCTCATTACACGCAATCTTTATGAAAAAGGTTATGAAAAGATTTTTAAGAGCGCTTATGACGACGGTTCCGGAGTTGAAAAAATAAACGCTGTTGTGATAGGTATGGGAAAGCATGGAACCGAGATGACCAAAGCGCTTTCGTGGTTTTGTCAAATGAAAGGATATTTGGTCGAGATTGATTCCTTTGATGTAGATTCGCAAGCGAGTGAAAGATTCACTTTGGAATGTCCCGAATTGATGAAGTTTAGCGGCAAACTGGATATTGAAGGCGAATCAAAGTACACTATAAATATTCATTCCGGTATCGATGTTGACACTGCTTCATTTGATGGGTTGATTCAATCATTACCCAGAACTACTTATGTATTTGTTGCATTGGGTAATGACGAAAAGAATGTATCTACAGCAGTTAAATTACGTTCGTTGTTTGAACGAATGGGATACAGTCCGGAAATACAGGCTGTTGTTTACAGTAGTGACAAAAAAGAAGCTTTGACCGGAATCGCTAATTTTAAGGGTCAGAAGTATAATATTGACTTTATCGGTGATATGAAAACATCGTATTCTGAAGAAGTTATCCTTGGTTCGGATGTGGAAGAGGAAGCCCTTAAACGCCACCTGAAGTGGGGAAATGAAAGTGATTTTTGGCAGTACAATTATAACTATAAGTCCTCGATTGCTTCTGCAATTCATAGAAAGATGAAAGTCTTATGCGGTGTGCCGGGAATTGAAAAAGATCCTAAAGACCGTACAGAAGAGGAGTTATGGCCTTTGAGGATTTTAGAACATTGTCGTTGGAATGCATATATGCGTTCAGAAGGATATGTATATGGCGGCACTGTTGAAAAATCGGGAAGAAACGATTTGGCAAAAATGCATAATTGTCTTGTACCTTTCGCTGAACTTACGGATGAGGATAAGCAAAAAGACGACGACTAAAGATGCATAAAAGGCATAGGGTATAGTTAATAATATGCAGAGTTCATCTTAACATCTTAAAAACCTATTGTTGGTTAAGATAACGCGGCTCTTTAGTAAAAAAGATGTAGATATCTGACAAGAAATATTACTTATGAACAACCCACCCTTTTTGTACAAGGGTGGGTTGTATTTATATAATATAAAAATAATGGGTGCTTTTTACCGAAAATATAAAAAGCCGTGATTCACGGCTCTTTTGTTTCGATTCTTTTAATATGATCTTTCAATACTATATTTATATATTGGGACAGGGAGCGGTCATCTTTTTCTGCTTCTATTCTTGTCTTTTCAAGGGTATCACTGTCAACTGTTATGCTGATTTTTTCTTTCAGGGGCTTCATTATATCACCTCATATTCAATTATACGATAAAATCCCGAAAAATATTGACAAGTAGTATAAAGTAGGATAAAATAAGATAAACAAAATTTAATGGATTTTGTGGAGAGCTTGTTATATAAGGGGGTGTGTGTATGTTAATCGCCGGTTTGATTGCTATTTTAGTAGGTGCTGCAGCGTTTATTTACGGTATAGCACAACGAAGCAGCGCCGAATATGTATTAGCATCTGCGTTCGGTGCAGAAGAAGCGGCTGTTGTTGATACAATATTTTATATAGGTATTGCGGTTATGGTAGTTGGTGCAATATTGCTGGTAGTACATTATGTAAAGAAAAGCAAGAAATAATTCCGAACAAATTTCTTTTTACTATCTTTATTGAAAAATGCGTTCTAAAACATTTTTTAGAACGCATTTTTCAAAATAACCGGAGATTGCATATTTTAGATGTAATTTCGGCCGTCGTACTTTATATTTTTGGAGGCAATAAAAATGAAGAAAAGAATCAAGCAAATAATTTCTATCGTATTGGTAGGAGAGTTTTTAAATGAAATATAATAATATTTGTTGGAAATATCTTAATTGTTTTAAGTTGTTTCTAAAATTGCTTTTTAGCATTGCATTATTTGCTGATGCAACATTTATTGTACATATATACAGTGAATCCTTTATTAACTATGTTAACAGAGAAGAAATATTTGATATATCTTTTGTAAACTATTCCCTTCGGAACTTTTCAGAAGAAATGGAGGAAGGTCGGGATACTATAAGCAATTTAGGAAATGATTTTTGTGAGATATTTTTTTATGTGTTGCTTTTATTTTTAATAATAAATATTGTTTTGAATGTTATGAGTGTAATGCGTCCCAAAAAAACTTTATATTATAAATGTCAATTTTTGGGCAGTATTATAGGTTCAGTTGTATGGGTTGTTTCATGTGTTGTTGCTGTTTCAAAATCTTTGGTAACTTATGAAGAATATTCAGATAGTTACGGAAGAATAATATCTAGTTGGACTGGTTCACTTACTATAGGACCTTGGTTTTATATTTCATTGGCTTTATGTCTGCTAATTATAAGCATTGAACTTTATTTTATCTTAGCATCTAAGCAAACATCTGAACACAAAAAACAGCAATATATCAATAAAGATAATAATGTTCAAATGCTTTATGAATATAAGAAAATGCTGGATGATGGCATTATTACTCAAGAAGAATTCGATGTTAAGAAAAAACAATTGCTTTAACTACAAAATTATGAATAGTATTTTATTTGAAAAGATAAAATATCAAATTATTTTAATAACTTTTTTGACTTTTTAATTATATTGCACTTTGTGAAACGGTGTGATACAATATCTCTCAGGTGGTGGTTTTGTGGATATAAAGGCGGCGATTTTTGATATGGACGGAACGTTGGTGGATTCGCTTTTTATCTGGGATGTCCTCTGGGCCAGACTGGGAGAAAGATTTTTGGGAGATAAAAACTTTCATCCCAAAGAAGCGGATGATAAGGCCGTAAGAATACTGACGCTTAGTGATGCTATGGCGCTGATACATAATAATTACGGCATAGGCGAAAGCGCCGACCAACTGCTTGACGAGACAAACTGTATAATGCGGCAGTTTTACTCTACCGAAGTGAAACTTAAAAAGGGCGTTTTGCAGTGGCTTGACCATTGCCGTTCAAAGGGAGTGCGGATGTGTGTCGCTTCGGCTACGGCGCCCGACCTTGTGCAACTTGCGGTGGAACACTGCGGCATTGAAGGATATTTTGAAAGGTTCTTTTCTTGCAGTGATATTGGCAAAGGAAAGGATGAGCCGGATATTTTTCTGGCCGTTTGCGAATACCTTGGCACCTGTGTGCAGGAAACCTTCGTTTTTGAAGATTCACTTGTTGCGATAGAAACGGCAACAAAAATAGGAATGCCCACGGTGGGGATATATGACCGCAACAATTTCGGGCAGGAAAGAATAGCCCAAATCGCGACAGAATATATTGCCGACGGTGAAGACCTTACTAAACTGATATGACTATAAAATTTCTTAAAAAAGTTGCATTTTGTATAAAAGTATAGTATAATTATTTAGTAGAAATTATTCTTGGTGCGAATGTTCGGATATAGTCCGGCGTTCAAACCGAAAATTCAAAAAAGAGGAGAATTTTTTATGAGTACAGTAAGTTTTATGACCGGTCTTGGTGTTGTTTGCGCTATTGCGGCAACCGTGTTAGCATTCATTTTTGTTTTGCCTGAGGATAAATGCAAAAAAATGCCCAAAATTTTTATGATTTTGCATAACATTCTTAATTTCAAATCTCTTATGATAGAAACAATAATGAAGGCTCTCTACATATTTGCAACCGCTGCATGTGTACTGGTGGGCTTCTTTATGCTTTTCGGTTTCGAAGTATACAATGGCTACTATTCTTCACATACCACATGGTACGGCGGTTACGGTTTGCTACTTATGCTTCTTGGCCCGATCGTTGTTCGTCTTGTTTTCGAATCCATTATGATGTTCATTCTTCTTGTTAAGAACACCATTCAGATAAACAATAAACTTGGTTCTAAGTCCGAAAAAGAAGATGATGTTGTATTCCAGAACAACATCGACGTTACTGACAATAATCAGGAACAGTAAACATTTCGAAAATAACATTAACTAAAACAGTCTTGCAAAGATAATTCTTTTGCAAGACTGTTTTCGATAAATGAGGTTTTCTCTCTATTGTAATATAAATTGCAAAGCACAGTTGTCTGTGCTTTGCTTATAATAATATTGCTAAAGAAAGGTAGGCGGTTTTGATGAACAGAGCGGAGTATATCGAGGAAATTAAGAAGCAGTATGATGTTATCGGTGTGCTTTCCAACAAAAACAAATGCTCTGTTGTAAGATTGCGCAGTAAAACGCTGGATAAGGATATGATACTGCGCAGTTATCCTTCACCTATAACGGCTTACGATTTTTTGAATGGAATCCGACACCCCAATATAGCGGAAGTTTTTGATTGCGTTATTCTTGAAGACGGCCAGATAGTGTTAGAAGAGTTTGTAAGCGGTATAACTGTGGCAGAGGTGTTGGCAAGTGGAAGTTATACCTATCACGGAGCAAAAGCGGTCATTAAGGCGGTAGGTAATGCCCTGATAACCCTTCACAAGGCGGGTATAATTTACCGAGATATTAAACCTGAAAATATTATGATCGCCGATAATGGTATTGTAAAACTAATAGATTTTAATGCATCAAGGCTGTATGCACCTGACAAATCAACCGATACGGTTGATTTGGGGACTATCGGTTATGCTTCTCCTGAACAGTTCGGTATAAGTCGGTGGCCAAGCGGTCTTA
>JAZOBW010000098.1:0-2355 GCA_045596185.1 Acutalibacteraceae bacterium
TGGCTACGATCCGACTTGGTGATGGAAACCTTTATCGAAACGCTCTCGCCCACCTTAAGTTGGGTATTACATGCGATACTGGAACTACCTGCCGCAAGACAGTTCATCGGCAAAACACATACCGAAATAACGACAACGCAAATTATCGCAATCAATTTAGAAATATTCTTTTTCATCTTTTCTTCTCCTTTAGCCGAGCCAGATTTGGAATAGAGATTTTATGCTGTAACTTTATTAAATACCCACATTTATTCAAGCAGATTTATTCTGCCGACCAAATGCAACTGCAACCGTGCAAGATCTATAACATTTACCGCACCGTCGCCATTGGTGTCTGCACTTTTGGCAGAGGATTCACCAAGGGTTATTCTACCGACAAGATAAAGTTGTATTTGGGCAAGATCTATAACATTTATAGTCTTATCGCCGTTTATATCACCATTTACCGGTTCCTCTGTTTCGGTATCGACCTGCGAATCGGTGGTAAAGGTGAGTTTTGAAGCCTTTGTAGCATTAACCTTTAATGTATAGGTGTTGGTATATCCGGTCTCGGCACGAACGGTAACATTTACCGAATTGTTTCCTGCTTTAAGAGCAACGCTCATCGGTGAAACTATCGTAGCACCCGATAACGCATTTACATATACCGATGTATCACCCGATACCGAAAGTGAATAACTTTGTGTATACATTGAAAATGATGGTGATAGACCCGATACCGACATTTCAGAAAGAAAATAGTTATTCCGCTTATCGTTTTCCACAGGCATTGAATACACTGTATCGGGTATTGAAGTAAATACCGGTATACGGAAAACAAGTTTGCCGTTTTTATCGTTTATAAACATACTGCGTACCCTTGCCGAAGAAACACGTGCATCGTAAACGCTTTGTGCATATTGGTGGGAATAGTTCAGTGTAATAACATTGAAATCTTTATAGTAATACGTGTCCTGTCCCTTATTGATATATTCTTCGGCATATTTTTTTGCGCCACCGATAATAGCTTTGGAACGGGTATTCCAACCCATACTTTGGGCATAGGAAAGGCCATTCAGTATAACATTATCGCCTGATGCCTTATAATTAAAGAAGTTATAATACTCGGGATATGTGGCGTTAGTTCCCGAAATAAGGTCAGAACTTCCGTTTACACCTTGTTCTATTATAAGTGTTGCGGCTAAAATATATGGATTTACACCCGATTCCTTTGCTGCCGCCATAATAACTTTTACATATGAACCGCCGTATGCAGTATCTTTGGGATCGTTGTATCCTTTGGCAAGATATGTACCTGCAACCATTTGTGATACGCCGCTTTCGCTCTGGGTGCTTTGGTCATAAGACTGTTGCAGGAACATATAAATATCGTTGGCATTGATAAAGTTTCTGGGGTCCATATAGTAGGCGATAACCTCACGCGAGGCACCTGTCCAGTTGCCGGCGGTGGTATTCCAACCTTTGTTAGACCAATCATATGAGCCGTCGCCCATAGAGCGCCACGAAATACCGTCGCTTGTCATACTTACCAGTTTTCTTGGATATATATATTCCTCTGCCAAAGCATCCGCAAAGGATGTGTCTACCTTATCCGCTACAAATACCCAATTGGGATATATAGCGTGTAATGCACGTAGATAACTTTTATAACTTTCGGGGAAATCGGCAAGTTGCTCTTCGAAATTTTTATCAGTACCGCCATCGGTAGAAGGAAGTATCTTTATGAAATCACCACGCATATAACCCGTTATACCGCTATTGGTGGTTATATTGTACCAGGTGTATCCGTCTGAAGCGGCAACACTGCCGTTTATTACGACCATTTCATTGGATATCTTGCCCAACGATGCTCCGTTGACGGGTTGAACCCTAATATTTACATTGGTTGCATCAACATATCCCATCGTTGCCGCATTTGCCCGTATTGCTACGGTGGGCGAGATAAATGCCGTAAGGCATACCAGAACGACACACAAAAGAAAACTGATTATTTTGGATTTCAATCCGATATACCTCCTCGACTTTTTTCTGAAAATCTACTAGTAATTATACAATTTTCGCAGAGTTATGTCAACCAAAATGAGCAATTACTTAATTTTTCTTGCTTCGATGTAGAAACGCTTGTCGTCGGCGTGACCCATAGAGAAGGTCTTACGGGGCAGACAACCGTCGGCTAGCACAGCAGGAAAAAGTTCGCTTTTCTCAATGCCGCCGAAAATAAATCCGATAGCACCGGTTCTGTCACAGATACTCTTTACCGAGTCGGTGCCGTGAATATAGTCGATCTCGATATTGGAATTTCTTTGTTTGTAATCATCAAGAAAGCCCTGCAGTGTCCCGACTGCCGTTTCGGTT
>JAZOBW010000099.1:0-2489 GCA_045596185.1 Acutalibacteraceae bacterium
AGTCTACATACATACCGTCTATTTTCGGAGCGTTTTTCAGTGCCAAAACATATGAGCGGTGTTGATACATTTTCAAAAAATAAGAACCGTGTTTGTTAAGAAGTGGGAAATGGGTGGTAATTATTGCCTTTTGAAAATGTATTTTTCCGTTGTTGGTTTCCGCACAGTAAGGAGTAAGGTTTATTAGTTTTGTATTTTCTTTAATATTAAGTCCTTCAGATAATTTATATAAAAATTCAAGCGGCTGAATTTGTCCTTGATTTGTAAGTTTAATCGCACCCGAAACAGAAAATGGCAGGGGAGTTTCGGTTAGAAATTCAGCAGAAATACCCATTTTGCGGTAGGCGTTTATTTCGTTTTTGATTTTTTCGGCATCATTTACCGAGTAAACATATGCATCCTGCACTTCAAAGTTACAACCCAGCGTTTGGCTTAACCGGCAATATTGGTTCAGCGCCTCAAGATTTGCATTATAATACTGTTTTGCTGATTTAATACCGTACATTTGAACGATTTTTTCATAAATGATGCCGTGCTGTGCCGTTATTTTCGCTGTGGTATTTGCGGTGATGCCTTCGCATATTTCTTTGGCTTCGATAAGGGTATAATCTATACCCGAATTTTTCAGCATATATGCGCATAAAATACCCGTCAGCCCTCCGCCTATAATCAGCACATCGGTTTTTGTATCAGCCTGTAAGGCATCAAATTTTGGCTTTTTTGTATTCTTGGCCCAGATAGAATTCATAATATATCACCCAAACTTTTGTTGAACGGATACTAAAATACCGTTTTATATAATGACTGATATAGTATGCGCAAAATCCCACCGATTTCTCGGTGGGATCGATTGTTTTATATATGATTATGAATTATGAAAATTATTTAATGCAAATATATGCCCTGTTAAGACCCTCCGCTTCAGCATATAGTTTAAGCGGTTCAGAATTGTCGGTTATTTTAACCGCAACACTTATTGCGCCCATACGCATCTGTCGGCTTGGGATATTTACGGGACGGTGATCGCAAACATCACTGCCTGTGCCCACAATTCGGCCTGCAGCATTTGCAAAGAACCGTACAAATGGCGAAGCATCAGGAACAACTTTTCCTTGTTCATCAATAACATAGCAGGTAAACAGGGCAATATCGCCGACATTCTTTGCATTATCGTTTTCAAGGCGCAGTTTAAGCGCATACGATCTGCCGCTTGTAACACGGATATCTTCTGCAACCTTTTTGTCGTTGTTATAGCCTATAACTTTAAGTTCTCCTGCTTCAAAGGGAACCATCCAAATAACCGGTGTAAAAGGTTCTGTTTTAATCTTTCCTATATGTTTTCCGTTAAGATTAAGTTCCAGTTCGTCACAGTTTGTATATGCAACAACCCTGATTTCCTCACCCTCCATACCACACCAGTTCCAGTGAGGCATAAGATGAACCATTGGGGAATCTGTCCAATGTGAAATATTCTGATAATATGCATCTTTTTTTTGCATATACATATCAATTGCGCCTGACTGCGAACACAGTCGGGGCCAATATGTTTCACCTCGGTGTTCAAAAGCGATCCACTGGTATCCACCCATAACCCATTCACGCTGGGCAAGGAACTTCCAGGTCATTTCTCTGCCGCCGAACCAGTTCGTTGTGTCGTGGTCTATAGAATCAACATAGCCGTGTTCAACGGTCTTTACATCGATGGTGCCGTCGTAGTAATGACCCCTTGTTGTACTGGTTGCGCCACATTCAGAGGCAAGTATCGCTTTTTTAGGATATACCCTATGAACCTCGTCATAGTTAAGCAGATTATAATTGATGCCGATAACATCGAGACAATCATAGATGGTAGAACCGATGGCCTTGTCAACAGCGGCCATAATATAACGTTCACTATCTAACTTTTTTGCTCTGCGGTACATACTTTTATTTATGCGTCTGCCTATTTCGGTTTTATGGAAATATTCTTCGTTGCCTAATGACCAGAAGAAAACACTGGGGCGGTTACGGTCTCTTTTGATAACCATTTCCATCTGTGCAATGCCCTCATCGGTAGACTCCATCCATCGGCACTCATTCATTACTATAAAGCCCATTTCGTCAAGTGCATCCATAGTAGCGGCAGGGTGGGGGTAATGACTGCAACGGTATCCGTTTGCACCCATATCTTTAATCATTTTTATCTTATACTTATGAATATTATCGGGAACAGCAAGTCCGGTAAGTCCAAAATCCTGATGCGCACAAACACCCTTGATTTTTACGGGTTTTCCGTTAAGGAAAAATCCCTTGTCGGGATCGCAGTAAGCAGTGCGGAAACCAATGCGTGTGTTATCGCTATCACATTCCTTGCCATTTTTAATCAGGGTCGTTTCTACTGTATAAAGATTAGGTTCATTTATATCCCATAATGCAGGATTTTCAACTTCGGCAGTATATTTTACGATTCCTGTCTCTTTAGCAGCAACAAGAACGTTACCGCTCGCTTC
>JAZOBW010000100.1:0-4154 GCA_045596185.1 Acutalibacteraceae bacterium
CCGGTTCCGTCGCCTTCACCATAGTGGCGTTCAATATATTTTACATGGGCATTTTTGCCCACAAAGAAGGTGTGAATACCGTCGTGACGGGATTCCTCGTCACCGCAGTTGTGGATACCGCAACCTGCCATTATCGTGACATCACTGTCCTCCCCGATTATAAAATCATTATAAACAAGGTCATTTATTCCCGAAGCATCTATAATAACGGGAATATGAATCGTTTCGCCCTTTGTACCGGGGCGGATTATGATATCAATGCCCGATTTATCGGTCTTGTTTCTTATATCAACATTTTCGGTTACCCTGCGCTCTGCAAGTGTACCGTTTGAACGGATATTATATGCACCGTTTGGAGCACCCTCCATATCGGCAATTATCTTAAGAAGTTGTCTTTCGGTCTCGTTCATTTGTCTGCCTCCCCCATATTATCGGTCAGCACACTGCAGGCGGCACTGGTTGCACCGAGCAATTCGGGAAGAATATCCTTTTTGGCACCGTATGCCTTAAGTTCTCCGCCCGACAAAACAATAACCTTATCGGCGATATTCAATATGCGTTCCTGATGTGAAATTATGATTATCGAGCCGCCGAGTGTATCGTGCAGTTTTTCAAAGACACGTATCAGGTTATTAAAACTCCACAGGTCGATTCCTGCTTCGGGTTCATCAAAAAGTGATACCTTTGTGCTACGGGCAAGAACGGTTGCAATCTCGATCCTTTTAAGTTCTCCGCCCGAAAGGGATGCATTGACCTCGCGATCGATATAGTCCCTTGCGCAAAGACCAACCTGTGACAGATAGTCGCACGCCTGCGCCACGGTTATGTCGTGTCCTGCAGCAAGACGGATAAGGTCATGCACAGTGATTCCTTTGAAACGCACCGGCTGCTGAAAGGCAAAACTTATTCCGCGTTTAGCACGTTCAGTAACCGAAAGTTCGGTTATATCCTCGCCGTCAAGCAAAATTTTACCAGATGTGGGTTTTATTATTCCTGCGATTATTTTGGCAAGGGTGGATTTACCGCCGCCGTTAGGACCGGTAATAGCCACAAAGCCATCCTCTATCACAAGCGATATATTTTTCAATATTTCCTTTTCGCCCGTTTCATTACTGACTACATAGGAAACTTCAGAAAGTTCTAACATTAGTGTCCTCCGTTTTGAAAATCCGGGAAATTACAAAATTCGTGTTCATAAATTCCCAATTTAGATTATACCCTTTTAAGTAGCAAAAAGCAACAATAAACTGAATAAATTATATTATAATATTAAATTCACTTGAATAAAACATTTTTCTGTGATAAAATTCACAATAGGTGATTATGAATGTTATTCAAAAACAAACACAGCGCTTACGATTTTTTGATCGTGGGACTGGGCAATCCGGGACTTGCCTACGAGAACACCAGACACAATGCAGGTTTTATGGCCATTGACCGTTTTGCACAAAAACACGGTTGCTCCTTCGATAAAAAAGGCCACGATGCCGTTTACTGCGACTGTCGCATCGGTGAAAAAAGGCTGTTACTTGCAAAGCCGATGACCTTTATGAATCTTTCGGGCAAGGCGGTAGCATCGCTTTCCGGATTTTACAAAATACCCATCCAAAACATCATCATCCTTTTTGACGATATATCGCTAGATGTGGGTAATATACGACTTCGCCGAAAGGGTAGTTCGGGCGGACAAAAGGGAATGAACGATATAATCGAACTATTAGGCACCGAAGATATTATGCGGGTAAAGATAGGTGTAGGCACCAAGCCGCACCCCGACTACGACCTGAAAAAATGGGTGCTTGGAAAGATACCCAAAGAAAGTGCCGAAGATTTCAGCCGCGCGCTTGACAATGCTGTCGGTGCGGTAGAAACCATCGTTACAGATAATATCGACAAAGCCATGAATAAATACAGCAGATGATTATGAATTTTTTGAATAAACTCCTGTCTCAGGACAGCGACTACAAGCAGTTGCTGAACGATATCCAAAAAGGGCGTCTGCCTGCGGCAGCTTCAGGGCTTTCGCAGGTGCACAAAGCCGCCGTTTTATCGGCACTGCGCGAACACACAAGCCGCGCCCTGATTATCGTAACGCCCGACGAAGCTTCGGCTGTGGGACTTTATGACGATCTGAAATCATTCGGCAACAGTGTGGGGATTCTTCCCTGCCGCGACTACAATTTAATACGCGCATCGGGATACTCAAAAGAGTATGAGCACAAGCGCATTCACACCCTGTCAGGCGTTCTTGACGGGGCTTTCAGTATGCTTGTAATGTCCCTGGATGCAGTCTTACAGTACACCCTTCCGCCGGAAGTTTTAAGAGAATCTTCGCTTAAGATTTCTGACGGTGATTCATTGGATATGACCGAACTTGTATCGACACTTATATCTTCAGGATATACCAGAAGCGAACTTGTTGAAGGCAGCGGTCAGTTTTCGGTCAGAGGCGGAATAATTGACATATTCCCTGCCGATGCCACACTTCCCGTAAGAATAGAACTTTGGGGAGACGATATAGACTCCCTTTCATATTTCGACCCCGAAACACAACGGCGCACCGACAGCGTCCAATCGATTTCTATACCGCCTGCCTGCGAACTGCCTTACGAACCCGACAAACTTGCAAAAAGACTTGGCGAACACCTTAAACGCAGCCGTTCACTTACCGAAAAACAGCGTGAGTTTATCAGGCGAGACATCATCTCCCTTGAAAATAACACCGATGTAACCGGTGACCTGTATCTGCCCTTTTTATACGAAAAAGCGGCAACTGTTTTTGACTATATGCCCGATGCGCTGGTTGCGGTGTGCGAATCATCAAACCTGAACGAACGCCTCAAAAGCACCGAATGGCAGCATAATGAAGATGTTGCAATGCTTATTGAGGACGGTATCCTTTCAAAGGCTACCGCTAAATTATGGCTCAGCAAAACGGAACTTTACTCCCGATTTGAAAAGGCCGTTTTTCTGGAAAGCTTTCCGAAATCATCCTACGAAATGCCGCTGGGTTCGTTGGTGCACTTCAATATGAAACGCTCTACCCCATGGACGGGTGATGTAAATGTTCTGATAGAGGACATTGAATTTACCGTAAGAACGGGTGGTTGTGTTGTCATTCTGGCAGGCGAAAGCAAGGCGGCAAGAGTTCTTTGCGAAGAACTAAACGAAAAGGGCGTTCGTGCACTACTCACCGAAAACGGAGACGCGATAGGCGAAAAGGGTGTATATGTTTGTTGCGGCGGCCTTTCAGGAGGAATTGAGATTCCGTCTCTTTCTCTGGTTATCATCACCCACAGATATATTGCTTCCGATGTTAAACGAAGAAGGAAAAGGCCTGCAAATTCAAAAGAAATAGGTTCCCTTGAAGAACTTAACCGTGGCGATTATGTTGTTCACATTTCGCACGGTATAGGCATTTTCGAGGGTATTCATCGCATAACAAACGGTGGAATTTCAAAAGATTATATCAAAATAATGTATCGCGGAAATGATATTCTTTATGTGCCCGTTACACAACTTGATATGGTTTCAAAATATATCGGTGCGGCAGAGGATTCCACAGTTAAACTGAATCGTTTGGGAGGCACCGATTGGCAGAAGACCAAAAGCCGCGTAAGGGCTGCGGTCAAGGATATGGCGAAGCAACTTACCGCACTTTATGCCAAAAGAATGGCAACCAAAGGATTTGCCTTTTCTGAAGATACCGATCTGCAGAACAATTTTGAACGGCGGTTTGAATACGACGAGACCGAGGACCAACTGCGCTGTATAAACGAGATAAAACGGGATATGGAAAGCAGTGTTCCCATGGATCGATTGCTTTGCGGCGATGTTGGTTTCGGCAAGACCGAGGTTGCGTTGCGCGCAGCCTTTAAGTGCATCAGTGAAGGCAAACAGTGTGCGCTACTGGTGCCCACCACTATCCTTGCGATGCAGCACTACAACACCGTTGTCCGCAGATTTGGCGATATGCCGGTTGAGGTTCGGTTGCTCAACCGATTTGTAACACCAAAACAGCAACAAAAAACGATTGAAGATCTAAAAAAAGGCTATGTTGATATGGTGATAGGTACCCACCGATTGATATCAAAAGATGTTGAATTCAGAGATATCGGACTGGTTATCATCGATGAAGAACAGCGTTTCGGTGT
>JAZOBW010000101.1:0-3063 GCA_045596185.1 Acutalibacteraceae bacterium
CATAATATCGGTACCTCTACCTGCCATATTGGTGGCGATGGTTACGGCGCCCAGTTTACCTGCCTGTGCGATTATTTCGGCTTCCTTTTCGTGATGCTTCGCATTAAGAACATTATGCTTTATTCCACGCTTTTTAAGCATTGAAGAAAGCAGTTCGGAGTTTTCGATTGTTACAGTACCCACAAGCACCGGCTGACCTTTGGCGTGGCTTTCGGCTATACGATCGATAACGGCGTTATACTTCGCCCTTTCGGTCTTATAAATGGCGTCATTTTCATCTACACGGGCAAGGGGTTTGTTTGTAGGAATCTCGATAACATCAAGTTTATATATATCCTGAAATTCCGCTTCCTCTGTAAGGGCGGTACCCGTCATACCCGAAAGTTTACCGTACAATCTGAAGAAGTTCTGGAATGTAATGGTAGCAAGGGTCTTTGATTCGTTTGCTACCTTCACACCCTCCTTAGCCTCAATTGCCTGATGAAGACCTTCGTTATAACGGCGACCGAACATAAGACGACCGGTAAACTCATCAACTATTATGACCTGTCCGTCCTTGACAACATAGTCAACATCACGCTTCATTATACCGTAGGCGCGTATAGCCTGATTGATGTGATGGGCAATTTCAATATTTTCGCTATCGTTAAGATTTTCAATCGAAAAATATTGTTCCGCCTTTCTTACACCTTCGGGGGTGAGGGTGGCGGTATTCGCCTTTTCGTCTACAACATAGTCGCCATCGTAATTGGCGTCCTCGTCGGTAGCCTTGTCGTTCATTTCCTTAACCTTTACCATTTTAAGGGAACGGGCAAAGGAGTTTGCACGGGAATACATATCGGTGGACTTTTCGCCCTTACCCGAAATTATAAGCGGAGTTCGTGCCTCGTCTATAAGAATGGAGTCAACCTCGTCAACTATAGCAAAATTGTGACCGCGCTGAACCTTCTGTTCTTTATATATAACCATATTATCACGCAGATAATCAAAGCCTAACTCGTTATTTGTACAATAGGTTATATCAGCGTTATAAGATGCCTGTTTTTCCTCATGGCTCATACCGTGAATAATAAGGCCCACCGAAAGACCCATGAAGCGGTACAGTTTACCCATCCATTCACTGTCGCGTTTTGCAAGGTAGTCATTAACCGTAACGATATGAACACCCTTGCCCGAAAGTGCATTAAGATATGCAGGCAGGGTTGCTACGAGTGTTTTACCTTCACCCGTTTTCATTTCACTTATTCTACCCTGATGCAGCACTATACCGCCCAGTATCTGTACAGGGAAATGGCGCATACCAAGCACACGGTCGCCAGCCTCTCTACAAGCGGCAAATGCTTCGGGAAGAATATCGTCCAGCGTCTCCCCACCGGAAAGTCTTTCCTTGAATTCATCAGTTTTAGCACGGAGTTGCTCGTCCGAAAGAGATCTGTACTCCTCCTCCAGATCGAGAACCTTTTTCTGCAACGGCATTATTCTTTTGAGTTCACGCTCACTGTAACTGCCGAAAATTTTCTTTAATATACCCATCTATTAAAACCTCTTACAATTTATTAAATACAAGTATACCCCAATATTATGAACAAATAAAGTTTACTTAAGCGGAGCGGATATTCCTTCACTGCTTAAGCGAAAACTCATCCTCTTCGCGGAGTATGCCCGAAGTGTATGTTATTTTTCCGTTGTTGTCTACAAAAACGGCCTCGAAACCATCGGTGTTTTCAATAAGTTCCTTGGCAGACTTTTTGCCTAGAAGTATACATACGGTGGCAAGTGCATCGCAGTCGGTAGAACTTTTACCGATAACGGTGGCACCGGCAAGGTCGGTTTCTACGCTGAAACCCGTATCGGGGTCAAGGATATGGTGATACTTTTCGCCGCCCTTTTCAAAACAGCGCTCATAGGTGCCCGAAGTTACAACGCTGCAGTCGCGAACCTTAAGAACACCGATAGTTTCCTCCTCACCCGTAGGGTCCTTTATACCGACAGAGTATTCCTCTTCGCCGAATACCGAAACATTTCCGCCCAGATTTATAATACCGGCAGATGTGCCGCAATTTTCAAAATATTCTACCAGGCGATCGGCTATATAGCCTTTGGCAACGGCACCCAGGTCTATTTTAGCGCTACCCGCATCGACCGAATTGCCGTTCACCTTTATCTGCTGATAATCAACATTTTTCAGCGCCTCTGCTATTTCGTCACGGGTGGGAACAACCTCGTTATTAAAATCCCACAGGTTGCTTACGCTGCACATAGTGATATCGAACTTGCCGTCGGTCAGTTGGGAATAGTACAGCGAACGGTTGATTATTTCAACCGTACCGTCCGAAACGTCCACTGCACCATCGGCATTATTTATTCTGTGAACATCGCTGCCCTCCACCGTTTTACTGAGCAGTTCCTCATAATTTGCGCAAACGGCAAAAGCCTGCTCAAGCGTGGGTTGGTCACAATCGGCTTCGAGAGTAACAAATGTGTTGAGCAGGAAACGGGTATCACTGATATTTTCCTGTTTTTCTTCACAACCGCAAAGAAGCAACAGGACAAGCACCATCGGAATTGAAACAAACTTTTTCATAAATACTATTATACATTGTCTTTTAATTTTTGTAAAGATATGTTATTATAATAATAATTAAAATATTTTTGAGGATTGGTATCAATGAAAAAGGCAGACCTGATTCTTATAGTTTCGTTTCTTGTTGCCGCGGTGGCGGCGGCAGGAATTATTGCTGCCTTTTCACATAGCGGTAACACGGTAACGGTAAAGCAGGATAATAAGACCGTTTATGAAGGTCCCATTTCCCATGATACCGTGATAGAACTTGAAGGCAACACCGTTATAATAAAGGACGGTTATGCCGTTATGCAGAAAGCCGGTTGCAAAAATCAGATATGCGTATCTACCGGAAAAATAGAGAGAAAGGGAGAAACCATAGTATGTCTGCCAAACAGAGTAACCGTTCAGATAAAATAAATATCCGAATGCTGTGCATATATGCGCTTTTGGTAGCGGTATGCCTGATATTCGGCTATATCGAAGGTCTGCTTTCCCTT
>JAZOBW010000102.1:0-2263 GCA_045596185.1 Acutalibacteraceae bacterium
TATTAAGAACCATATTCATCCGTCGGTTGTAACCGAGCAGAACATTGCTAATTTTAAGCGTCAGTTAAAATCCCTCGGCTTTTCGTTTGATTGGGATAGGGAAGTAGACACCACCGACCCGTCCTATTATAAATGGACACAGTGGATCTTCTTGCAACTTTTCAAAAAGGGACTGGCTTATAAAAAGAAAATGTCTGTTAACTGGTGCACTTCCTGTAAGTGTGTTCTTGCCAACGAAGAGGTTGTTAACGGCGTTTGTGAACGTTGTGGTAGTGAAGTCGTTCATAAAGAAAAAAGCCAGTGGATGCTTCGCATAACTGACTATGCAGAAAAATTACTTGACGGTCTTGATGATGTTGATTTTATCGAGCGTGTAAAAACACAACAGCGCAACTGGATTGGTCGTTCCTACGGTACTCAGGTTAAGTTTTCGACAAATATTGGCGATACTTTTGAAATTTTTACAACACGCGCCGATACATTGTTTGGTGTAACATATATGGTTATGTCTCCGGAACATCCTCTGCTTGAAAAATGGGCAGACAAGATCGCAAATTTTGATGAGGTTTCTGCATATAGGCAGGAGGCCGCTAAAAAGTCTGATTTTGAGCGTACCGAACTTGCAAAGGACAAAACCGGTGTACGCCTTTCGGGTGTAACCGCAATTAACCCCGTAAACGGTACTGAAATCCCGATTTTTATTTCAGATTATGTTCTTATTTCTTACGGTACCGGCGCAATTATGGCTGTTCCAGGACACGATACCAGAGACTGGGAATTTGCTAAAAAGTTTGATCTTCCCATTGTCGAGGTCGTTGCAGGCGGCGATATCGAAAAAGAAGCGTTCACTGATTGCGCAACCGGAACTATGGTTAATTCCGGATTCCTTACAGGTATGTCGGTTGAGGATGCAAAAACGGCAATTCAGGAATGGCTGGTTGAAAAGGGTATAGGCGAGAGAAAAACGAACTATAAACTTCGCGACTGGGTATTCTCGCGTCAACGTTATTGGGGCGAACCGATACCAATGGTTTACTGTGAAAAATGTGGTTATGTTCCGCTTGATGAAAGTGAGTTGCCGCTTACACTTCCTAATGTGGAAAGTTATGAACCCACTGATAATGGTGAATCTCCACTTGCAAAAATTACCGATTGGGTTAATACAACCTGCCCGCATTGTGGCGGCGCTGCAACCCGTGAAACTGATACTATGCCGCAATGGGCCGGTTCTTCGTGGTATTTTCTTCGTTATTGCGATCCACACAATAATGATGCACTTGCATCTAAAGAGGCTTTAGAGTACTGGGGACCTGTTGATTGGTATAACGGTGGTATGGAACATACAACCCTTCATCTGCTTTACAGCAGATTCTGGCACCGTTTTCTTTATGATATTGGTGTTGTTCCTACCAAGGAACCGTATGCAAAACGAACAAGTCATGGTATGATTTTGGGTGAAAACGGCGAAAAGATGTCGAAATCACGCGGTAATGTTGTAAATCCTGATACTATTATTAACGATTACGGCGCAGATACTATGCGCGTATACGAGATGTTTATCGGTGATTTTGAAAAAGCTGCTCCTTGGAGCCATGCTTCTATCAAGGGTAGTAAGCGTTTTCTTGAAAAGGTATTTTCTTTGTCTGATATTCTTATTGATGGCGATGGCTATCGTAGTGAAGTTGAAACAGAGTTCCACAAAACCATAAAGAAGGTTACCGAAGATATCGAGAATCTTAAAATGAACACTGCTATTGCTGCGCTTATGACACTTTATAACACCGTTTATGCTACCGGCAAAATTACAAAGGGTGAACTTAGGTCGTACTTGTTGCTTCTTAATCCGTTTGCACCGCATCTTACTGAGGAGATGTGGGAAATTGCTGGTTTTGAAGGTATGCTAAATCAAGCTAAATGGCCCGAGTTTGACGAGGCAAAATGTGTTGACAGTTCTGTTGAAATTGCTGTTCAAGTGAACGGAAAGATAAAGGCAAGAATCAATGTTGCTGCTGATATTTCTTCCGAAGACGCTATTTCACTTGCAAAGCAAGAAAACGCTGTATCCGCCGAAATAGCAGGGAAGACGATTATAAAAGAACTCTATATTCCAAAAAGACTTGTAAATATTGTTGTAAAGTAAAAATTGGAACAAAACGAGCCGCCTAAAATGGCGGCACGTAAAATTTTATATAAATAATGAATTATAAATACTCAATAAATTATGGTGGTAGTTTAAAAAAATAAATTGTTAAAAAAATAACAA
>JAZOBW010000103.1:0-5257 GCA_045596185.1 Acutalibacteraceae bacterium
CCAATATGAATACTATCCATGCAATTTTATAACTGGGATTGCCGCGTCGGTTTACTATATATATTACCGTCATCACAGCAATTATCTGCGAAATATTATAAAGTTTCATATATTTTTCCGACAAATCGTACAGCACAACTATCAGAAATACTATCTGCAACAGCAAAAAGAATGCCGAAATGATAAATCGCGTTTGTATGCGAATACCGCGCTTATCCTTAACACTTGTTTTCATTTTAACCTCGCTTTTTTTATTCCTTTATATTATATGCAAAAACGCCACCCTGAAATTTTCAGGGTGGCAGTATGCTTTGTATTATTCTGCAGCCTCTTCTACAGCATCTTCTGCAACTTCTTCTACAGGCTCCTCGACAGTTTCCTCTGCCGCGGTTGCCGGCTCGATAAGTGCACGAATAGAAAGACTTACGCGCTTTTTATCCATATCAACAGCAGTTATCTTTGCATCGATCTCCTGACCGATGGTAAGTTCGTCCTGCGGTTTTGCAACATGCTTATCAGCAATCTGAGAAATGTGGATAAGACCATCAACACCGGGAATAATTCTTGCAAAAGCACCGTATGTAGTCATATTAACTATCTTAACGGTTACAACATCATCAACATTGTAGGTGTTAAGGAATACGGTCCAAGGATTATCCTCTGCCTTCTTGTGACCGAGAGAAATTTTCTTCTTCTCGCTGTCAAGAGCCTTTACATAAACCTCGATAGTATCGCCAACCGATACAACCTCGGACGGATTCTTTATTCTCTGCCAAGAAAGTTCAGAGATATGTACCATTCCGTCTACACCGCCGATATCGACAAATGCGCCGTATCCGGTAATCGACTTAACCGTACCGGTAAAGCGGTCACCTACAGCGATGGTGGACCAGATCTTTTCCTCTGCTGCCTTGCGTTCCTCACGGAGTACGCTACGGATAGAACCAACCGCTCTTCTGCCGCGGCCGATTTCGATAATACGATAGGATACTTCCTTACCCTTAAGATCTTCAAGGGCTTCGCCTCTTGTGGCGGTAGCCTGAGATGCAGGGATAAATACACGGACATTGTTAGAGTAAACAACAACGCCACCCTTAACGATATCCTTAACAACACCGCTCAGGATCTCGCCCGATTCTTTTGCGGCAACAATATTGTCCCAACCGGCAATAGCATCGTAACGACGCTTCGAAAGCATTGCGGTTCCTTCCTGATCGTTAATCTTCATAATGATAAGATCAAGCTTATCGCCGACCTTGACCTCGTCCTCAAGTTTAACAGATGTATCGTAAGAATACTCTTCTGCAGATACATAACCTGCAAGGCCTCTGCCGATATCCACCTGAATTTCAGATGAATTTACTGCCAAAACAGTACCACATACCTTCTGATCTCCTGTTAAATTGCTGAGAGATGCCTCAAATGCTTCCTCATCTGTCATTTCTTCGAAGCTTTTCTGAACAGTTTCAATTCCCTCCATCTGTTCATCAACCGGTTGTAAAATTTCCGACATGGTTTTAATAACCTCCTTTATTATACCTGCCGGCGTAGATGCACCGGCAACAACCCCGACCGTATCACAATCCCTGAAATCCTCAGCCGAAAGTTCAGCCGCTGTTTCAACCAGAATCGTGCTCTTGCACAGAGATGAGCACACATCAAATAATTTTGATGTGTTGGAACTATGACGACCGCCGATGACAACCATTACATCGTTTTGTGCCGCAAGGCTCCGCGCCTCTCCCTGACGCATCGAAGTTGCATTACATATTGTATCAAAAATTTTTGCATTTGTACATACTTTTTTTGAAATTTCTTGGGCAAAAACCCATTTTTTTGCGTTAAATGTGGTCTGCGAGACCATAGAAACGGCATTTTTTGTCAATTCCGGGTGTTCCGCCAACAATTCTTCAAGGTTTTCGGGCGAAGAAAACACATAAGACTCGCCATTACAGTGACCGCGAATCCCCATAACTTCCTGATGTTTCTCGTCTCCGGCAATCAATATAGCGTTGCCTTTTTGGGATTCTTCGGCAACAATTTTATGAATTTTAGCAACAAAAGGACAGGTGGCATCTGCCACTTTTATGCCGCATTTTTCTGCCGCTTCGTAGATATCTCTTGCAACACCGTGGGATCGAATTACAAGTGTTTCATCCGGAGAAACCTCTTCGGGTGAGTTAACGATGCGCACTCCCCTATCAGCAAGTTGCTGCACCATCTGTGCATTATGAATTATCGGACCGAGTGTGCACACCTTTTCGCCCCTGTCAAGCAGGTCGTAAACCATCTGTACCGCACGGTCTACTCCAAAACAAAATCCCGCAGTTTTTGCCAATGTTATTTTCATTTTATTCCCTCTTTTATTATCTTAAGAAGCCCTGCAAGGGATTGCTCTATATTCAGTTCGGTAGTGTCAAATATAACCGAATCGTCCGCAGGTTTAAGGGGTGCTATTTCACGATGGGTATCGTTGTAATCACGTTTTTCTATATCGGCATAAACTTCATCGAAAGAAACTGTCATTCCCTTTTCGGTAAGTTCTTTATATCGGCGCTGTGCTCTGGATTTAACCGATGCTGTAAGAAATATCTTGACCGTGGCATCGGGAATAACCACAGTACCGATATCTCTGCCGTCCATCAGCACATCATTTTCTTTTGCGAGGCGGCGCTGCATATCAAGCAAAAATGCTCTTACGGGCGGCTTTGCCGATACTGCAGATGCCATCATCGACGCCTGTGGTGTGCGTATTTCACCCGAAACATCCTCACCGTTAAGGAAAACCCGTTGCTCACCGTCTATAAATTTAATATCGATATTTATTTCACTTAAGATTTCTTCAATATCACATTCCAGCGATGTATCTATACCTTTGCGAATAAAACCAAGTCCTACAGCACGGTAAAGTGCACCGGTATCCACATAGATATAACCTAATTCCTTTGCAGCGGCCTTTGCAAGAGAACTTTTACCTGCTCCTGCAGGACCATCAATAGCAACCGAAATCATATTTCTTCCTCCTGTTTAACAGCATTTTTTCCGGCAAGAACACCGGTTGAAAAGGCTATTTGTAAATTAAATCCGCCTGTAAGGGCATCAACATCTATTACCTCTCCCGCAAAGTAGAGTCCCCGAACCATTCGGGACTGCATCGTTGAAGGGTCTATTTCCTTTACCGAAACACCGCCGCCTGTAACTATAGCCTCCTCAACGGGTCGAAATCCGGTGATATGAAGCGGCACCGCCTTAAGCAGTTCGCAAAGCGCGTGGCGCTGTGTGCGGTCTATGTTATTTACCTTGGTGTCGGCAGATATTCCCGAAAGGCCCACTATTACGGGAATCATACTTTTGGGTAGAAGTTTATCAAGGCTGTTTGAAAAGTCCTTGTTAAGTTGTTCGGAAAAATCCCTTAAAATACGGCTGTCTAACTGTGCGATGTCTAAAGCCGGTTTAAGATCTATATATGCGGTATATTCGGTCTTACCCATTTTTTTCATATATGCCGAAGCACTTAAAGCGAGCGGACCGGATATGCCGAAATGTGTAAAAAGCATTTCGCCCATTTCCTTGAAAACAGGCTTTTTTCTGCCGTTTTCAAAAACCGAAAGTGTTACATTTTTAAGCGACAATCCCGAAAGGCGACTACACCAACCCTCATGACACTCAAGCGGCACAAGCGAAGGTCTGATATCTGTTACGGTATGTCCCAAGGTCTTTGCAAAACGGTAGCCGTCACCGGTAGAACCGGTAAGCGGATAGGAAACGCCACCCGTGGCAATAATTACGGCATCGGCTTCTATTACATTGCCGTTATCAAGTTTTACACCCGTCACACTGCCGTTTTGTGATAAAACGGTCTTGGCACAAGCGGTTACGGCATTTATTCTTCCTGCTCTTGTGTGTATTCTTATCGCACCGGTAAGAGCATCAACAATATCGACCGCCTTATCGGATACAGGGAAAACACGGTTTCCCCGTTCGGTTTTCAGTGGGACACCGAGATCTTCAAAAAAACGAACGGTATCATATGGCATAAAAGAGGAAAATGCCGAATAGAGAAAACGAGGATTTGTGGGTGTTGATGCAATAAGTGTATCAAGGTCACAGTTATTTGTAACATTACATCTTCCCTTACCCGTTATCATTATTTTCCTGCCGTATCGCGCATTCTTTTCAATCAGTGTTATATTGCAGGGATAGTTACGGTATTCGTCTGCAGCGGCACAAGCCGCCATAAGACCTGCCGCGCCGCCGCCGATTATAACAATATTTCGCATTTTATATCCTTCAAATATATTTATCAAAAAAAGCCTTCAAAGTATCTGTAGTAGCCTTTTCGTCCACAAGATAACTAAGTCCGTGGTCGGCATTAGGCACAGTGAGAAGATATTTTTCAGTGTTGGCAGCCTTATACGCACGAAGGGTCATTTCGCATGGCACGAAACCGTCGGCCTCACCGTGAATAAAAAGTATCGGTATATCGGTATTCTTTACAGCCTCTACAGCAGATGCCTCATAGAGGCTGAATCTGCCGAAAACCTTGCAAAACATATTCATAAAAGGAATGATCGCATCGGCCTTTATATGATACTTTTTCACTGCAACATCCTTTATTATATCTATCGGTGAAGAAAAGCCGCTATCTGCCACGATGCCCTTTATATTTTTTGGAAGTTCTAATTCCGATGCCATCATTACAGAGGTTGCGCCCATAGAAAGACCACTCATAAATATCGGGGTATTACTGCCGAATTTTTCACAAAGAAAATTAGCCCAGGATACAACATCGCGGCGTTCCTTTATACCGAAGGTTATAAGTTTGCCTTCGCTTTTATCCGCACAACGCTGGTATAAAAGCAGTACGCTGAAGCCCATTTGCATATACATCTGTGCGGCACAGGAAAAATCCCGTTTAGCAGAAGAACGATAGCCGTGAACCAGCATTATTATACCCCTTGCATTATCTTTGGCATAAAATTCGGCAGAAAGATGCAGACCATCGAAACTATTGATAGCAAGTGTGGTATGGGGTGTTGTTTCAAGAAAATCCATCCCTGCCTTTATTCGGTCCTTATACCTATCCAGATGCATATCGTAAACGCCGGATTTATCCGGTCTGCGTTTTACAAATGTATAAACAAAAAAACCTGCCACTATCCCGAAGAAAACCAATATTAAAAATATGACTATTGCAATTACATACTTCATCTGTGTTCTCCGAACGAATCTATATTTTACTTCTTTACAGCATTTT
>JAZOBW010000104.1:0-11134 GCA_045596185.1 Acutalibacteraceae bacterium
CCTGAACAGTTCGGTATATCGCAGAGTGGTGAAAAGACCGATATTTACGCGCTGGGGGTCCTGCTTAATGTTCTGCTTACCGGTCGGCATCCAAGTGAGCGTCTGGTTAAAGGCAGGGCAGGAAGAATTGTTCTTAAGTGCACCAGCATTGACCCCGACAGTAGGTTTCGTTCGGTAGAAAGTTTGCTTAGAAAACTATAAAACACAGTCTTACAAAGGGAAACTTGTAAGGCTGTGTTTTATTATAAATTATGTACGATTGAAATTAGGGTCAAATGCTATTTTTCCCATATCTGCTATTATGGCTTTGCCATTTGCATCTATTATAGAATAGGCAAAGGTATCGTCGTTTACGGAAACAAGGAACTCGTCGCCGGCAAATGCCCACAGTCCTTCATAAGCAATATCGCATACCGTTGAACCGTCCTTGTTGAGCAGTTTCCATGTGCGGTCAAGTTCAACAGCAAATATACCATCATCATTAAAGTTTTCCGCGTCCTGATACTTGGCTTCGATAATAAACTTTCCGGACTTATCAATAATACCGCTTTTCCCGTCCTTTTCTACAGCGGCATATCCATTTGTTCCAAAGTCATCTGCATCACTAAATTGTGGCTTAATAGCCCATTTGCCTTTCTTGTTAAGATATCCCCAACTCTCTCCGTCGTAGGCGGCTATCATACTGTTGACGAATCGGTTGCCGAGTGATTCAAACTTACAATCAGAAATTACATCACCGCCTATAGTTGCGCAGCCGTATTTACCTTCATTTTTAAGTTTAACAAGTTGATTTGAAACAATCTCAACAGTGTCGTATTTGGGTTTTAATATTTCTTTGCCTTCTTCGTTGATAAGACCTTCCTTTTGGTCTTTTGTCACCACGACAACACCGTTTTCAAAGTTGCCTATCTTATCGTAACGGGATTTTGTAAGTATCTTTCCTTCGGAATCGATTATCGTATAACCGTCGTCGTCTTTTACAACGGCAATACCGTTGTTTTGGAAAGCAAGTGCCGATGTAAATTTCGCATCTATCTTCAGTTCACCCGAAGTATCAACAAATCCGTATGCCTTAAAACCGGCTTCATCGGTAACTTCCTTTAATGCAAGACCGTTTTCGGCAAATACAGGAAGATCATCCTCATAGTCGTATTCGGCTTCAATAATAAACTTACCCGTTTTATCTATAACGCCCCAATCGCCTTCTGCGGTGCGGATATTTGCATATCCGGCAGGGGTGAAATCGGTTGCCATTTTCCAGTCGGTAAAATCAATTATCATTTTTCCCGAAGTATCGATATATCCATAGTATCCCTGTATTTCATAGTCGGATACCTGAATTTTTTTGTTCACCTTGGCTATTCCACATTCGGAATAGGGATTTATCGAATATTCTACATCCGGAGAGCCGGTAAATCCGACCAGTATTTCGCCTTTTGTATTGATTACCTCCCAGTTGTAGCCGTTTGCTACAATGGCAAGACCGAATTCGTTAAAACCGTTACCGGTTGCATCGCCTTCAAGATATGTGTATTTATGCTCTACTATGTATTCACCTTTAGAATTGATGAACCCCCATAATCCCGAACTGTTGCAAACGCCTATAACATTATCCTCACCGAAAAGGTAATAGGAACTATCTGCCGAAACGGCATCTAAATCGGTGTCACCGCTGCCGCCACAGCCAACAAGTGTTATAACCATCAGCGTGATTAAGAGCAAGGCAAAAGGTTTTTTAAGGTTTTTCATGAATTTTCCTCCTTTAGTCGAAACAGCAAAAGTGAACGATTCTTAAAATCGTGTTTTATGCCGTGACCCAATTAAAAATACTTGCAAATCCTACGGATTTTCCATATTTTTGCAGATGTTTATTGCACATCTGATGTTAATTATAGTATCAATGAGAGCGGTTTTGTTATGCTGTCAGCATAATGATGAAATTTTATTTTTCTTGCTTGACGGGTGTAATAATTTGTGTTACACTCAACTCAAAGTAGTAGGGAAAGCAGTGATTTTATGAAAAAGGACACCTCTCAGTTATTAAGGGAACTTGAAAACCATAAAAGTTTCAAGGCTTTTTATAGCGAAAATTCTGATTCCTTGGTCAAAAAGGAATTAAGCGCATATCTTGCGCAACTGCTTGAAAGCAAGGGTATTACCAAGGCAGAGGCTGTAAAGCGTTCCGAACTAAGCGAGATATATGCATACCAGATATTTTCGGGTGTTCGTGTTCCAAGCAGAAATAAACTTTTGTGTATTGCTGTAGGAATGGGGCTTGACCTTAATGAAACACAAACACTGCTTAAATGTTCAGGCTACGCCCAACTTTATGTTAAAAATGAATTTGACTGTATAATAATTTACGGAATATGCAACACTCTTTCGGTTATAGAAATTAACTCCCTGCTTTTTGAGTATGGGTTTGGAATACTGGGTTAAAGATTATGAAGAAATGTCCTTACTGTTCGGCAGAAATCAGCGATAATGCTGCATTTTGCATCTATTGTATGCGTTCGTTGGGCGAAAAGACTGATATCAAGACACGAAGATATAATACGCGTATTTTGTGGCTATCGCTTCTTGCACTGTTTCTTGCGATCCTTATAAGTTTTGGTATATATTTTCTTACAAAAAAACATATTGCTGATGATGTATTTTTGAACAGTGATATTCCGGCCATAGAAAGTACATACAGCGATTCGGATACTAAAGATGTTCATATCGGTGATGAAAATAGCGCTACTTCGGATATTGCCGCTATTACCGATGATGATACCGTTACGCATATCTTGCCACAAGAAAATAACACCGAAGGTAATACAGAACCGTCAAAGCCGGCATCATCGGCGGCGTCGGCAGATGAAGGGTCACAGATATCTTCGCCGTCTTCAGCAACACAAAGCACAGTATCGTCCATGCCATCGGCACCGCAAACTTCGCAGTGGCTTACAAGAAGTGTAAACGGTGGTGTAGAGATAATCGGTATAGGTGAAAAGAATACATCGGGAATTTATACTATACCGCAGACAATAGACGGCAAGACGGTTGTAGGCATAGGAAAACAGGCGTTTTACAACAATTCTGCACTTAAAGGTATAACCCTGCCCGACACACTCAGGTATATTGACGAACAGGCTTTTTACGGTGCTTGTTCAATTACCACCATTGTCATACCGTCGGGTGTAACATCGATAGGCAATAATGCCTTTGTGGAATGTGATAAACTTGCCCATATTTATATAGCCTCATCGGATATAAATATTGCTACCTATGCATTTTCTAATGCAAGTCAGCGTAGTGTTACACTCACCATTCACGCCCTTTCGTCTGTAATCAACAGTATGCAGGCAAAAATAATGTGGGATGCTGAATATGAGGAGTATAACGGCTGATACATTTGTCACATCAAAACATTTTAACTGCATATTCGATATATGCTTGAGAAGGTGATTGAAATTAAAATTCTTAATTTTGGTTCGTGTAATATAGATTATGTGTATTCTTTGCCGTATATCATAAGAAAGGGCGAGACATTGAATTCCGATAAAATGGATGTTTTTGCAGGAGGCAAGGGTCTTAACCAATCGATAGCACTTGCCCGTGCAGGAGCGGTGGTTTTCCACGCGGGTTGTATCGGTAATAATGGCGAAATGTTGGCGCAACTTCTGCTTGAAAACGGGGTAGATATCACCAATATAAAAAGGGTGAACTGTGCTAACGGACACGCGATAATTCAAGTTAGCCGCGACGGTGAAAACTCAATTTTTCTTTATGCCGGTTCAAACTCTATGATAACAACAGAGCAGATAGAGAATACGCTTGAATCGTTCGGCGCAGACGATATAATACTGCTTCAAAACGAGATAAACTGTCTTGACGAAATAGTGGAACGGGCATACGAAAAGGGTATGTGCATAATACTTAATCCATCGCCAATAAACGAAAAAATAGCGGACATAGATTTCAATAAGATAACCTATCTGATACTTAACGAGGTTGAGGCAGGGGATATTTCCGGTTGTGATGAAACCAACGGTATTCTTGACTTTTTCAGAGAAAGATACCCCGAACTTAAGGTTATGCTTACACTCGGTAAAAAGGGTTGTGTTTATGCGGATGCAGAAAGCCGTATATACCATCCGATATTCGAGACCGAGGTTTGCGATACGACTGCCGCAGGCGACACCTTTACTGGTTATTTTGTTGCCGGAATTTCCAACGGTCATTCTATAGAAGATACATTGAGAACCGCTTCGTGTGCTTCGGCACTGGCGGTATCGTGCCACGGTGCGGCGCCCTCGATACCAAACGCACAAGAGGTTTCAAGGGCGCTTGAAACAATGAAGATAAAGGGTGAATAACGATATGACATTTGAACAAAAAATGAAAAATTTATCGGTTCCGAAAGGACTGATAGATGTTGTTCTGGATACCGATGCTTATAATGAAATAGACGACCAATTTGCCATTGCATATATGTTGAGATCAAAGGATAAACTTAATGTAAAGGCTATATATGCGGCACCGTTTTTTAACGGAAAATCAAGCGGTCCGCTTGATGGAATGGAAAAAAGTTATAATGAAATCCTCAAGTTGCAAGACCTTATGGGGGAGAAAATACCCACCTATAAAGGTTCCGGCGCATATCTTCCCGATGAGCAAACGCCCGTGATTTCGGAGGCGGCGCAGGATCTTGCAAGGCGAGTTAACGAATATTCGCCCGAAAATCCTCTTTATATCGTGGCGATAGGCGCCATTACAAACATTGCATCGGCGATGCTTATAAACCCTGCAGTTGCGGAAAATTCGGTTATTGTGTGGCTTGGTGGTCACGCCACCCACTTTCACGATACCGCAGAGTTTAATATGGTACAGGATGTAGCCGCTGCGCGTATGATTATGGGTAGTAATGTGCCGTTTGTACAGTTGCCCTGCATTGGTGTTGTAAGTACATTCACAATATCCAAACCCGAACTGGTATACTGGTTCAAGGGCAAAAATGCCATTTCCGATTATCTTGCGGAAAACACAATAAATGAAGCCGATTCCTATGCTTTGGGCAAACCGTGGACAAGGGTAGTATGGGATGTTACGGCCGTTGCGTGGCTGCTTAATGATGACGACCGATTTATGTTGTCCAGAATAATTCCCACAATTATTCCCACATACGAAAATCAGTATATTGAAAGTACCGACGGTGGATTTATGCGATATGTTTATCAGATAGACCGCGACCGACTTTGGGCAGATGTTATCGAAAAAATAACCCGATGATTTTCTTTGTGTAATTAATATCTCTTACGGGCATACTACTGCCAGGAGGGATATTAAATGGTAGAACAGGATACAATAAAACTACTTCGCGAATGTGATGCAGGTGTAAAGATGGGTGTTTCGTCTATCAACGATGTGCTTGATAATGTGAAGTCGGAAGAATTCAAAAAAAGCCTTATCGATTGCAGAACACAGCACGAAAAGTTGAATGTTGAGATTCAGCAACATCTGGACCGTTTGAAGGATGACGGCAAGGAACCTAATCCTATGGCAAAGGGTATGTCTTGGATAAAGACCAATGTAAAACTTATGATGGAGGAGTCGGATAAAACGGTTGCCGATCTTATGATTGACGGCTGTAATATGGGCGTTAAATCGCTTAACCGTTACCTTAACCAGTATAAGGCCGCCGATGAGTTTTCAAAGGATATCTGCAAAAGACTTATAAATATGGAAGAAAAACTTGCGATAGATATTCGCTGTTATCTGTAAAAAAATAATGCATAACCCGAACGGTTATGCATTATTTTGCTTCTGTGGCAGATTTAATCTATAAAAGTATTGTGTATTTTCTGCAGTTATGATACAATACTACGGTAATGCATTTGGCAGTTGAAAATAAGGGGATTTATATGGTTAAAAAGATGTTTGCGCCCACCGATATGACGGTCGGTCCGGTGTGGAAAAGTATCGTTATGTTTACGCTTCCGATGCTTATAGGAAATGTTGCACAGCAACTTTACAGCACGGTCGATACCATTGTTGTGGGCAGATACGCTACAAACGGTGATAATGCAATCGCATCGGTGGGAAGTGCACTTCCGATACTGAATATGTTGCTGGTGCTTTTTATCGGTATATCATCGGGTGCCAGTGTTATGGTATCGCAGTATTTCGGTGCGAAGGACCGCAAGAGTCTTTCTTATACTGTAGGCAACTGTATAACTGTTACGGCAATTTCTTGCATTGCGCTTATAGTTGTTGCATTGCCGCTTATACATATAATATTAGAAAAACTGAACACCCCGGAAACTATTATTGAAGGTTGTTATCAATATCTTTCAATTTCGCTTATCGGAATTGCCGGAATGGCATATTATAATATATTAAGCGGAATAATCCGTGGTCTGGGCGATTCATTTTCGGCGCTTATCTATCTGCTTGTTGCAACCGTTATAAATATTTTTCTTGATATACTGTTTGTTGCAAAGTTTCATATGGATGTTGCAGGTGTTGCTCTTGCAACGGTTATATCTCAGTTCGTTTCATCTGCACTCTGCCTGATAAAACTTGCCCGTATGAGGGAGCATTTCGATTTTGGATTTAAGTATATGGCACCTAAAGCACATTATGTTAAAACCATCGTTAAACTCGGTTTGCCTTCGGGACTTACACAGGCCATATTCTCCTCGGCTATGATTGTTGTGCAGTCGCTTACCAACTGTTTCGGCGAACAGTTTATCGCCGCCAATGTTGTAATAATGCGTGTAGATGGTTTTGCTATGATGCCTAATTTCTCGTTTGGAACCGCACTTACCACATTTGCCGGTCAGAATGTAGGTGCAGGAAAGTATGACCGCGTAATGAAGGGTGCCAAACAGGGTACCATTATAGCGGTATGCTGTTCGGCGGCAATAACAGGAATAATCCTGCTTTTCGGCAAATCGCTGATGGGTGTTTTCACCGATACAAAAGAACTTGTTGATATGAGTTATTATCTTATGAAGATACTTGCTGTCGGATATATCGCCGTTGCCGTTACACAGGGTCTTTCGGGCATTATGCGCGGCGCAGGTGATACTATGACACCTATGTGGATATCGCTTATGACTACCGTTGCTGCCCGAATACCCCTTGCATACGGCATATCCTATCTTACACGCAGCACCGACCTTCCCTACGGTAGAAGTGAATGTATTCAGATTTCACTTCTTTCAACCTGGATACTGGGCGCGGTACTTACCTTCATATTCTTCCGTATTGGAAAATGGAAGAACAAGAGAATATCCTGAAAGGGTGATAAAATGGCGGAATTTTGTGTTATTTTTGATATGGACGGAACCTTGGTAGACAGTCAACGCCTTTATGTTCCTGCTTGGGAATTTGCCGGTAAAGAACAAGGATTTGAAGGATTCGGTAAACTTCTGCCCGAGGTGTGCGGTATGAATGCGCAGGGTTGGCAGAAATTTTTAAGAAACCGTTTTCCATCGCTTGATGTTGAAAAGTTTGTGGGAACGATGATCGGATATATTAAACAACATTATGAGGTGTGCTTTATGTCCGGCGCAAAGAAGACGCTGGAGTTTCTTCACGAAAAGGGCGTTCGTATGGCGGTGGCATCGGGTTCTGATACCTGCGATGTAGAAAGATGTATGCAACAACTCGGCGTTGCTGATTACTTCGTTACATTCGTTGGCGGCGAACAGGTAAAAAACGGAAAACCTGCTCCCGATATATTTCTTAAAGCGGCAGAAAAACTGGGCGCTAAACCCGAAAACTGTTTTGTGGTAGAGGATTCCTCCAACGGTATACGCGCAGGATACGCCGCAGGAATGCGTTGTATCGGTATCCCCGATCTTATAGACTTCAGTGCCGAGATAAAAACTATGCTTTTTGCTCAATTTAGCGATCTTTCTCAAACTATATCATTATTTGAAAAGGAATTAAAAAGGTGATAATATGATCTACGATACACTTAAAAACATTGAAAATTATAAGGGCCTTGGTGCTGTTTATACCGCTCTTGAATTTGCGGCGAAAACCGATTTCAGCAATATGCCTTGCGGAAAATACGAACTTGACGGCGATAATATATACTATATGGTTCAGGAATACAATTCCCATAAAAACACCGTTTCGGAAGGCCACGAAAAATATATCGATATACAACTTCTGCTCAGCGGAGAGGAGTATATCGGTGTTTCTCCTATAGACTGTAAGAAAACTCTTAAGGAAAGCAACCCTGAAAGTGATTATGCACTGTATGAATGTGAAGTAAATAAGATAGTGATGCGTTCGGGCGATTTTATGGTGTTGTATCCGAACGATTTGCACTGCCCGGGTATGGCGAAGGGTGAATGCGCCCCGTGCCGTAAGATAGTATTTAAGGTTAAAGTATAATAAAAAACGCAGATATGTATGCATATCTGCGTTTTTTTATTATCTAGTTATAGAATAATTGTGTATACATCTTCTCCGCCGTTTACATATACCTCTAAAACATATTCATCGCGAAGTATTTTAAGGTCGGTGATTTCGCCGCTGTATACTACGGGGTCTCTGCCGTTGCGCTTTATAATAAAGCCGTCCTCGGTGCGCTCTACGGCATCGTCGTGATCGGTTAGTAAATGTTGCAGTTCCTTTACGGGATAGCCGTAAACCCTTCCGCCTTTAAGCGTCAGTTGGCGTGGCACCGACAAACAACCGATATTTTTCTCGGCAAAGCCCTGATAATCCCAACCCGATACCCAACTGATAAGCAACTGTCTGCCCAGATGGTCGGTGAATACCTGACCTGCATACTGGTCGGGTCCTTTATCCACCTCTCCCACGGTGTGCGGCGTAAAGATTCCGTTGGTAAAATCACCGTACATTATTGAAAAATAGTGGTGAGTGTCAAGCGGACAGACCGAAGCCGCAAGCAGACAGCCATTTTCAAGCGGCATAAAGGACGGGCATTCTGCGTATTTGCAGTCCTCCCACTCGCTCATAATACCTGCATATTCCCAATTAAACAGATCCTCGCTTTTATATAAAAGCAGACGCGCGACACGTTCGTCCTTCTTGCCCGTTGCCATAACGCAGTAATAAGTGCCGTCAATACAGCATACTGCAGGGTCACGGAAATCGGGACCGCCGTCGGCAGGGTAGTGGTCGATAACGGGGTTGCCCTCGTATTTTGTAAAGTTTGCGCCGTCGGTAGAATAGGCAACGCTTACCGTTTGAATTTTTTCTTCGCCCACAACCGAAGCATAAAACAGATAGAGAATATCGTCCTTTACTATAGCCGTACCCGACCAACAGCCGTTACTGTCGTATTCGCAGTCGGGATATAGTGCAACGGGTAATTCCTCATATTCTATAAAGTCGCGGGTTCTCGCGTGTCCCCAGTGCATAGGTTCCTTCCACGGCACCTCAAAATTAGGCGCATATTGATAAAATATGTGGTAATAGCCTTTGAAATATACCAGACCGTTAGGGTCGTTTATCCAGCCCTTTTCGGGTTTGAAATGGTATTTAAGCTTTTTCAGATAGTCCATACTAAACCAACCTTTCCGAAAATAAGTATACCATAACAGGCGGCTTATATAAAGGGGAAAATAAAAAAATCTCAAGGCACAAGCCTTGAGATTTTTATGAGTTTATTCGTTTGTAAGCTCATTATACATAATCTTGGTTACCTTGGCGCAGTTAAGGCAGTGTGTTGTGCCGTTGCTGTGATAGTAGCCTACCAGCATATAATCATCACCCTCAAAAATTGCGGGATAGCAATAGCTGTCGTTTAGGTCGTTCTCTATCAGATAGAAGTCTTTGGAAATGGCATTAAGCATACCGCCGTTGCAAGCGTTGCGCTTATTATCGCTGAATTCTCTGCCGTCGTTGTGGCTTATTGCAAGGGCGAGCGGCGTGCGTCTTGGTGAGCGCCAATCCTCAACACTTGTGTTGCCGTGGTAGTAGGGGACGGGATTGAAAACGGCTGAGGTAAGCTTTCCTGTCTTTTTAACCTGCATAGGTGAGTCGGGGGAGATGAAGAAAAAGTTAGGCACTAAATCGGTCCAGGTTTTACCGCCGTCTTTAGATACCGACTGATACTGATTGCCGAAATATGTACGGAACCAAAGCCAGAGGTCGCCGTTTTCATGCTCATACATAGCGGGTTCAGACAGATCGCCGTAAGCACCGCCAAAGGCTGTAAATCTATGGGGCATGGTATACCAGGTTTTGCCGTCGTCCTCCGAACACAGAATTACGGCAAAGCCGCCCTCACCTTCGTCAACACCCAGACCGAAAACGTCCAACTGTTCATGGTTATACGTTACGGGAATCATAATTCTGCCGTCGCGAAGCATCAGTGCGCTTCCGTTAAAGGGGCAGTAATATCCCATACGGTCGGAACAGTATACGTAATCAGACCAGGTTTTGCCTTCATCTGACGAACGGCGGATAACGGGCATACAGTAGCAGCCCTTCTGCTCATTTATCTCCTTGCGCAGATAAATGATACCAAGGTCACCGTTACCAAGACGTACAAGGGTGTTGGACATTATGTTCTGTGCGCCTTCGTCCTTTTCTATAAGGACCTTTTTTTCAGACCAGGTTTCACCCTCGTCATAGGAATAGCAAGCCGAAAAACGCGCAATGCCGTGGTCCTCACCGCATTCGCCGTAATATTCGGTAAAAGCAAACAGAATACCGCCGTCCTTAAGACGGATAAAGGTACCCTCACCGTTGCGGGGGTTGTTTTTTGATGTTTCGAGGAACAGAACCTCTTTACCTACTTTTTTCATAATCATTACCTCCGAGGGAGTTTTTTTATAATATACCATATATAGAGGAGAATGACAATAAAAAAGATAATTTTTTATAAAATGTTATACCGGTTTAATTATAACTTCATCTATACTGCGCTTGGGGACACAAAGGGTATTGCCATCTAAGAAATATTTAACATCTCCGTCGGTCATTTCGACCTCCTTGGGTGTTTCGGCTATGTAGCCTAAAGCGACAACGCAGGAAAGCTTGAGATTTTCAGGCAGATTTAGAAACTCGGCGATTTTATCGCGGTCTATAGATGCCATCCAGCAAGCACCCAAGTCGGATCGTAGCCATGTCGTTCTGTGGGCCAAGGAGTTGGCGAAGA
>JAZOBW010000105.1:0-9001 GCA_045596185.1 Acutalibacteraceae bacterium
GCCATACTTACGAACCTTATGCTTCTCATAATACTCATAGGGCAGTGCGTACATATAGGCCTTCGCAGGCATTGTCTGATGGAAAGATGTATCAAAAACGGCAACCTGCGGAATATTATCACCGAAAGCCTTGATACAGGCACGAATGGCAAGAACGTGTGCAGGATTGTGCAGAGGTGCCATTACGCCGAGATCGGAAATATCCTGAAGAGCCTTTTCGTCAATGATGCAGGATCCTTTGAATATAGCGCCGCCCTGAACGATACGATGGCCAACTGCCGAAATCTCGTCAAAAGAGTCAATAACCTTTGCATCACTCTTGGTCATAGCATAAACCAAAGCCTCAAAAGCCTCGCTATGGGTGGGCATGGGTATTTCCTTCTCGTATTTACGACCGTCAGCCGCCTTATGGGAAATGGCACCGGATTCACCAATTCGCTCACAAAGTCCCTTTGCGAGAACCTGTTCATTTTCCATATCAATAAGTTGATACTTAAGCGATGAACTTCCTGCGTTTACAACAAAAATTTTCATAACAATTCTCCTCGATTTTTATGTTGAAGACTTGATAGTTTTGTGTTAAAATTGATTTACAAAATATAAGTCTACATCTTAACTTATATATAATATATCATTTATCAAAGTTTTTCAAGTGTTTTATTAATAATCCTTAACTGCTTAAGGAGGCGGTATTTACGGTTACGGGAATTATTGCAGAATTCAATCCAATGCATTCGGGGCACAAATATATCATAGATAAAGCGCATGAAACTGCAGATACCGTTATCTGCGTTATAAGCGGTAACTTCGTCCAGCGCGGTGATACCGCCGTTATCCCTAAACTGAAAAGGGCGCAGTCCGCCCTGCTTTGCGGTGCGGATTTAGTAGCAGAACTACCCGTGCTGTGGTCTATGTCGACAGCGCAGAATTTCGCACTTGGCGGTGTATCACAGTTATATCATTTAGGCTGTGACGAAATTTTATTTGGCAGCGAATGTGGCGATATAACAGCACTCGAACACGCAGTAAATATTTTAGAATCGGATGAGTTTGCAATTAAAGTTGCCGCCGAAATCGGCAAGGGTGTCACCTTTGCCGCCGCCAGACAGATTGCCGCTGTATCGATGGGCGTTGACCCTGCAGTTCTTGAAAATCCAAACGATAATCTGGGAATTGAATATATAATGGCGGCAAGAAGTTTGCGTCTGCCTATAAAATTCAGATGTGTAAAACGGCAGGGCGCCGCCCACGATTCGGCAGCACCCGAAAAGGGATATGTATCCGCATCTCTTTTGCGGCAAAAACTTCAGCGCGGCGATATCGGATATGCAGAAAAATTTATGCCGATATGCCTTCGCGGAATTATATCGGCCGATAAAATATCAAATATAAGCCAACTTGAAACGGCTATTCTGGCAGTTTTACGCACCAAAAGTGCAGAGGACTTTTCCTTACTTCCCGATATCAGCGAAGGACTTGAAAACAAACTTGAGTTTTCGGTTAAAAATGCCACAAGTCTTGATGAACTTTGCAATATGCTTAAAACCAAAAGATATACCATGGCGCGTATACGCCGCCTTGTGCTTTCAGCGTTTTTGGAACTGAACGGCAGTTTCTTTATGACCGAACCGCCCTATGTCAGAGTGTTAGGATTCAATAAAAACGGTGAGGAGCATCTGAGAAACCTAAGAAACTCTGACTTTCCCATAATTACACGTGTATCGCAGATACGGGAACTTTCCCAAAAGGCACAAACCGTTTTTGAAACCGAATGCAGGGCATCGGATATATATGCGCTAAGTCTTGGCAAAGTGCAGGAATGCGGAAGTGAATATAAATCAAAGCTATTAAAAATATAAAACTCATGCATAATAATCCCTTAAAATTCTATGCTACGTAGCGTTGCATAGACGCTACATTACGATTCTTGTTTTAACAAAATGAGTGAAGTAAAATAAAAATAAAAAACTCAAATTGTGGAGGAAATCATTATGACACTCGGAGAAAAAATAAAGAGAGCAAGAATTGAAAACGGACTCACTCAAGAACAGCTTTCAGAAATGATGATGGTATCTCGCCAAGCAATCACCAAATGGGAATCGGATAAAGGCATTCCAGATGTTTCAAATCTTAAAACATTGGCACAGCACTTGAACGTGAGCATAGATTACCTTTTGAATAACGGTAGCGAAATTGACATAAATGTAATTCGAGAAAGCATCGACATTTCAAAGTACGGAAAATCCCTTATGAAGAAAAAATTGACAGATAAGCTTATGCTTGAAAAATATCCTTCTGCTGAAATAAGAACGCTTCTCCCACAAAAAAGACGAGATAAAACAGAAAAAATATTTGACTTTATCATTGATTTCTTTACACCGCTATGTGGAACCAGTGATTTGCAGAACAGTATAAAACTTATCGGTACAGAGTATTACATTGTAAACGAGGCTAATATGCAATTCTTTGTTACCATCAATTACAAAGAGGGCTATATGGAGAGCCGCCGAACAGTAAAGCATTACCACACCCACACGGGAGACAAATTTTCTATTGGTGATTTGATTTTTACCGATTGCGGAGTTCTGAATAAAAAATAAGTAAGTATTTTTTCAATTCGTCCAACAGATAACTAACCCCGACGGACATTAAAGGTCTGTCGGGGTTGTGTTATTTTTACTTTAATTTATCTGCAATATCGAAAATAAGGCGTTCGGTCTTTTCCCAGCCGAGACAGGGGTCGGGAATAGACTTACCGTAAATATGCTCACCTGCAGACTGTGCGCCATCCTCAATATAACTTTCAACCATAAGCCCCTTAACAAGATGCTTAATGTCATCGTTATGATTACGGCTATAGATAACATCGTCGGCGATACGAATCTGTTCTAGATACTTTTTGCCCGAGTTTGCGTGGTTTGTATCAATAATTGCGGCGGAGTTTACAAGACCAGACTCGGCATAAAGGTCAGACAACTTTTGCAAATCCTCGTAGTGGTAGTTAGAAACGCTTTTTCCTGCAAAATCGGTATATCCACGCAGTATTGCGTGTGCGTGGGGATTACCCGCACTTACAACCTCCCAACCACGGTAGATAAAGGTGTGGCTGTGCTGGGCTGCCTTTATGGAATTCATCATTACCGAAAGGTCACCGCTCGTGGTATTCTTCATACCTGCAGGAACGTCAAGTCCACTTGCAACCAGGCGGTGCTGCTGGTCCTCTGCCGAACGCGCACCAACCGCAACATAGGCAAGCAGGTCGGAAAGATAACGGTAATTTTCGGGATAAAGCATTTCATCCGCACAGGTAAAGCCGTAGTCACGAAGTGCGCTTAAATGCAGGTCACGAATAGCAAGTATACCCTTGAACATATCGGGTGCCTCGTCGGGATTAGGCTGATGAAGCATACCCTTATAGCCGTCACCTGTAGTACGGGGCTTATTGGTATAAATTCTGGGGATTATGATTATCTTGTCGCTTACCTTATCGGCAACAACCTTAAGGCGAGAAATATAATCCAGTACCGATTCACGATTATCCGCAGAACAGGGACCGATTATAAGTATAAACTTATCCGATTTGCCCTCAAAAACCGCCTTTATATCACTGTCACGCTGTGCCTTAATCTGCTTTAATTCATCGGTCAGCGGACTTGCATTTTTAACCTGCTGAGGGATGGGAAGTTTTCTAACAAAATTCATATTCATTTTACTTATCCTCTTTTCTGAAAACGCTTACGACGTGTAGACGAAAGTTTCATCATCTCACGCATTCCTTCACGGTCACGGTCGCGCAGATATCCGTAAAGGCGGTCAAATTCTGCGCGATATGTATCCATTTCGCGAAGCAGTACATCTCGGTTTGCAAGGAACAACTCGCTCCACATTTCGTCGTTTATATCGGCTATTCTTGTAAGGTCTCTGAAAGAGTCGCCCGTATAGCGTTCAAGATCGGGCTGATTATTAGCGCACATAAGCGAAACGGCTATGCAGTGGGTCAACTGCGAGAGGAATGCTATCATATTATCGTGGTCCTCCACCGATAACTGCGAAACATCTGCAAAACCAAGCGTTTCACCCAGATCCTTACATATTCTTATTGCCTTTTCTGTATTGCTTTTGGTCGGCACAACTATATAGTTAGCGCCGTTAAAAATCGTCGGGTCGCAGTTTTGAATGCCGCTTTTTTCACGACCTGCCATAGGATGGGCGGCTATAAACTCGACACCATCGGGCAGCATAGACTGAATTTCCTCAACAATACCACCCTTAACACCGGTAACATCGGTTATAATTGTTCCCTCTTTAATAAGGGCACCGTTTTGTTTTATCCACTCTTTGAATATATGCGGATAAACAGCAAAGATTATAAGTTTTGATTCGGCTATAAGACCGGCATCTATTTCGGTTGTACCGCCGTCAATGATTCCTTGGTAAATTGCATATTCTATGTCTTCGGGATCTTTGGTTATGGCCGAAACACTGTAGCCCTGTTCTTTTAATGCCTTGGCATAACTTCCGCCTAAAAGTCCCAGACCGACTATTAAAATTTTAATATTTTTATTTAGTTTCATAATGTGTAATTCCTATTCCTAAAGATGATATAACTGTAAAAAAATCCGGGTAACTTTTTGCAACCGCCTGACTGCCATCTATCTCACCGCCGGTAAGACTGCAGAGTAGTGACAGTGCCATAACTATTCTATGGTCGTTATGTCCGCAAAGTTTTTGTGTAGGTGAAATCAGCGTACCTTTATGAACTGTAACGCAGTTTTCCTGAACAGTAACATCTACCCCAAATTTGCCAAGTTCGCTTTTCATAGCGGAAGCACGATCGCTTTCCTTTATTGCAAGGCGATGTGTACCGGTAAAAACAGCGCCGCCATTTACCGCTGCAACAGCGAACATTACGGGCGCAAGGTCGGGACAATCGGACAGATCAAACTCTTTTTTGCCGTTCGCCATATCACGATAGATATCTTCGCATACTCTATCGCCCTGTGCGGTATTATCACTAAGTCCCGTAACATTAACACTGCCGCCGAGCATATTAAATCCCAGCAAGAACGCCGCATTTGAATAGTCACCCTCTACCACGGTATTCTGTGCACAGTATTCAGCCTTTGTGCAAATGGTATATCCATCGGATTTCACCTTAATATTAACGCCGAACTGTGGCATAGCACGAACGGTCATATCAATATAACTTTTGCTTTCGCACTCTCCGATTATGTTGATATTGCTTTCACCCTCAGTCAAAGAAAGGGAGTACAGCAATCCCGTTATGAACTGACTGGAAATATCACCTCTGACCGAATAATCGCCGCTCTTAAGGTTGCCGCAAACGGTGACATGGTCCTCAAAAATGGCAAATTCGAAGCCTTTTTCCCTGCATATATCTTCATAAACGCACAGCGGACGCTCGAAAAGGCGTTTAGCACCTTTAAGTGTAACCCGCTTATTACCCAGAAGACAAAGCGGTAAGAGAAAGCGGAGCGTACTTCCGCTCTCGCCACAATCAAGTGTGATATCATCAGCAATATTAAACGGATCGAAGCCGCCTATCTTAACGGTGCTGCCATTGATTTCAACACAGGCGCCCAACTTTTCAAGGCAGGAAAGTGTTGCCGTTATATCATTTGAAAACGCTATATTTTCAATCACACTTCCATCGCTTAAAGCTCCGCAAATGAGCATTCGATGCGCCATACTTTTAGATGGCGGTGCCAAAACTGTGCCATTTGCCACCGATTTTTCTATTCTTGTTATCATACGGTTTATTTACATCTTCTTTCCAATACATCGATTGCTTCAAGATAACCGTTAAAGCCCTTTCCTACTATTGTTCTGACACACGCCGCACGGACATAACTGATACTTCTGAAATCCTCACGAAGAGACACATCGGAAATATGCACCTCTACCGTTGGGATACCCACCGCCTTGAGTGCATCAAGCAGTGCAACACTTGTGTGCGTATATGCGGCAGGATTTATAACTATTCCATCGAATACACCGTATGCCGCCTGAATTTCGTCCACAAGATCACCTTCGTGATTTGACTGAAAAATTCTAACCTCTATGTCCCTTTCGCCGGCGTATCGGGTAATCATTTCAACAAGATCGGTATAGGTCTGTTTTCCGTAAATATCGGGTTCTCTTATACCGAGCATATTAAGATTGGGTCCGTTTATTACAAGTATCTTCATCCTATAAAATCCTCTTTTATTTTTTCTGCCACCGCTTCGGGTGTGTTGGCGTATACCCTGACATCGCACGCATCGCAGTATATCGGATAGCGCTGTTCATAAAGCGCTTTCAATGCCGATTTTGTGCTTGAAAGCGGTCGATCAGAAGTGGCTTCGAGTTCGCCAAGCGGTCGGTCAAGAAAATAGAGCCTTCCGTTACGGCGAAGGGCAGTAACATTCTCTCGGTTCAACACTGCACCGCCGCCCGTTGCTATTACAACGCCCTGTCGGGAAGAAAGTTCAGCAATAACCTCGCTTTCTATTTTACGAAAACCGATTTCCCCTACACGCTTAAAGATATCACTTATTTCACATTTTTCTCTCTTTATTATCTCGGTATCGGTATCTATAAATTCGCGCCCTAGACTATCGGCAATAATTCTGCCAACGGTGCTTTTACCGCTTGCCGGCATACCGATAAGAACCATGTTTTCTTTTGCCGACACCATCTTTGAATATATTGCATCAATTTTTTCCTGAGGCACCGAAACCGATATGAATTTTTCTGCCGCAAACGCCGCTTGTGAAACCAGCATATAAAGACCGCCTACCGCCTTTATTCCCCTTGAAAGTGCCGCAGTAACAAGACTGGAACGAAGCGGATTATAGATTGCATCAGCAACACCGCAAAGGTTTTTGAAAAGTGATATATCTATAGGCATTTCATCGCTTTTGGGATACATTCCGCAGGGGGTGGTGTTTATTATAATCTGCGCATCCGTATGTTCTTTTTCTACCGTTTGATAGTCTATACAGCCGTCTCTTGCAGTTCTTGAAACCCGATATATTTCCCCGGCCCCAAGGGACTTTGCAACAGCATACGCCGTTTTTGAGGTTCCGCCGCTGCCAAGAATAAGAACCTTCTTTTCCTCTACATCGATTCCGTTCTTTTCAAGCAACAGTTTCATACCCGAAAAATCGGTATTGTAACCGTAAAGTTTACCTTCACGATTTACTATCGTATTTACTGCACCTATGCTTTGAGCAACATCACTTATACCGTCCAGATAAGGAATAACAGTCTGTTTATACGGAATGGTAACATTTATCGCCTTAAAATCCCTATCGGTCATAAATTTATCTATACCTTCGGGCGGTATTTCGCAAAGTTCATATTTATAATCAAAAAGTTGGGGATGTATTTCGGCTGAAAAACTATGTCCCAACCTCTCCCCTATGCAACCGTACTCCATCACAAAAGACCGTCCGTTCCTTTTTTCTGAGCAATAAGATCACATAATACCAGTGCAGTAACGCTATCGGCAACTATCCTTGCACGGTGCACTATGCAGGGGTCGTGTCTGCCCTTGGCGGCGAGTGTTGCATTTTCACCCGAAACCATATCGACAGTATCCTGCTCAATAGATATTGTGGGGGTGGGTTTTACGGCACATCTGAAAACTATAGGCATACCGTTAGTTATACCACCGTTTATGCCACCATTATTATTCGTTTTTGTAACCACTCTGCCCGAATCCATAACAAACGGATCGTTAGCACTACTTCCCTTCATATCGGCAAAGGCAAATCCGGCACCGAATTCAATGCCCTTTATTGCAGGAATGGAGAAAAGCGCGTGTGAAAGCAAACCTTCCACCGTATCGAACCACGGCTCACCGTAGCCGGCAGGAATTCCGACAACGGCAGTCTCAAGAATACCACCCACGCTGTCACCCTCAAATTTGACCTGCTCTATGCGCTTTATCATATCTTCCCGTGCAGTATCGTTCAACACGGCAAAAGGCATATCCGAAAGAGCGGTTATATCATCATAATAATCGGCAAAATCACGGTCGGAAATACCGCCACAACTTTTAATATGTGTGCCAATATATATACCCTTTGATTTAAGTATCGAAATAGCAATAGCACCTGCCGCAACTAGACCTGCGGTTATTCTTCCGCTGAAATGTCCGCCACCGCGATAGTCGGCAAAACCGCCGTATTTTACAAAGGCGGTATAGTCTGCATGAGACGGACGAGCAAGTCGCGCCATCTGCGCATAATCGCCCGATTTAGTATCGTTATTGGGAATTCTGATACAAACGGGTGTTCCTGTAGTTCTACCCTCAAAAACACCGCTTTCAATGGTAAATTCGTCGGCCTCTGCACGGGCGGTTGAAATGCTGCCCGAAGGGCGACGCAGTGTTAATCTGGAAGCAATGAAATCGGCATCTATCTCGATACCTGCCGCAAGGCCGTCAATAACAACGCCAATGCTACTGCCGTGACTTTCGCCGTAGATAGTAACACAAAGACTGTTTCCGAATGTATTTTTCATTCCTTTACCGCTCCTCTCACTATCTTTTCAAATTCACCGAAAGAAAGTTTTTTCATTTCAAATTTTCCTATTTCGGGTACAAATACCGCATTCACGGTATCGCCGCTCATCTTTTTGTCGTGACGGCAGGCCTCAAGCAAACTATCGGCGTCGGCTTGGCATACCGTGGGCAAATTGAGCTTTTCAAGCACCGGTATCAGCCGCGCACGGACTTCGTCACCGCACATAGGCACCATTCCGATTGCAACACATTCACCGTGATAATAGGTTTCAAGGCCGTTAACGCTTTCTATAGCGTGAGCAACCGTGTGCCCGAAATTAAGTATACGGCGCAGTCCGCCTTCACGCTCATCACGCTCTACAACATCCTTTTTTATTGCAAGGGAGCGTGTGATTATTACATCAATATTTTCCGGAATATTCGAATGTTCAAATATTTCAAAAAGTTCTTTATCACTTGTAAGCGCCATTT
>JAZOBW010000106.1:0-6181 GCA_045596185.1 Acutalibacteraceae bacterium
TGAGCAATAATGGAACCGGTGCTGCGCTGAGCAATATCGCCTTTATACGGTTCGTAGCCATTGAAAACATGGTTCATTATTCCGTTGCCGTTTGTATCGGTCATAAACTGGGAACGATATCCCAAAAGACCGCGCGCAGGAATAAGAAATTCAAGATGTGAACTGCCGCCCTCGCGCGTTCCCATATTGCGAAGTTCGGCGTGTCGTGTTCCGAGACGTTCCATAACAGAACCGACATACTCCTCCGGAACCTCTATCATAAGAAGTTCGATAGGTTCAAGAAGTTGTCCGTTTTCATCTCTTTTATAGATAACTTCCGGCGGCGATACCTGAAATTCGTAACCCTGACGGCGCATTGTTTCAATAAGAATCGACAGATGCAGTTCTCCCCTGCCCGATACCTTAAATGTATCAGCACTGTCGGTTTCCTCAACACGAAGGCTGACATTCGTCATAACCTCCTTGAAAAGGCGCTCACGAAGGTTTCGTGAGGTTACATATTTGCCGTCCTTACCTGCAAAGGGCGAATTATTTACCATAAAATTCATCGCCAGTGTGGGTTCATCTATCTTTACAAATGGCAACGGCTCTATATTTTCGGTATCACACGCAGTTTCGCCGATTTCAAGATCGGTAATACCTGCAACCTGAATTATATCACCCACCGTTGCCGTTTGTGTTTCAACACGTTTAAGACCTTCGTGGGTGAAAATTTTTGCTATCTTTACATTTGTGGAACTGCCGTCTTTATGACATACAGCAACGGTCTGGCCGGTCTTTACAGTGCCGCGAACAACCCTGCCCACACCTATTCTGCCGAGATAATCATCGTATTCAATATTGGAAAAAAGTATCTGCAAAGGTGCCGTAGCATCGCCGACAGGCGGTTCTATTTCCTTAATAATAGCATCAAACAACGGCTTCATATCGGTGTTTGGAGAGTCGGGAGAATAGGTTGCATATCCATCTCTTCCCGAAGCAAAGATAACAGGAAACTCTATCTGGTCATCATCTGCACCAAGTTCGATAAACAGGTCGAGTACCTCATCAACCACCTCGTAAGGTCTTGCCATTGGGCGGTCTATCTTGTTTATTACAACAACCGCCTTTTTACCGAGTGCCAATGCCTTTTTAAGTACAAAACGAGTCTGTGGCATACAGCCTTCAAAGGCATCAACCAGCAGCAAAACGCCGTCTACCATCTGGAGTATACGCTCAACCTCGCCACCGAAATCAGCGTGTCCGGGAGTATCAACGATATTTATACGGATATCGTTATAAATAACGCTTGTATTCTTTGAAAGAATGGTAATTCCGCGTTCGCGTTCCAGATCGTTTGAGTCCATAACGCGGTCGTCTACCGCTTCATTGGAACGAAAAATTCCGCTCTGGCGAAGCAGTTGATCAACAAGTGTGGTCTAACCGTGGTCAACGTGCGCAATAATTGCGACATTTCTTAAATTTTCAATTTTTGCCTGTGCCATTTTTACTACAACTTCCTTAAAGTAAGCCGGTCGGAATTTCGACCGGCTGATTTATAATTATAATTACTGTTTTACTGTTTCGTTTTCTTTATGATAATACTGATATGTGGGAACTATCTTCTTTACCAATGCACGCATATCAACGCTGTCATTATACATTGCCTCACGCATTTTTTCAAGCGTTGACAACAACTCGTCCTCATCAATATCGATGGGGTGACCGATGAATATCAAACGGTTATTGGTCTTTTTAAGGCCCTCTTCAGACATCAGCATTTCTTCGTAAAGTTTTTCACCGGGACGAAGACCCGTAAACTCTATCTTGATATCGGTATAGGGTGTAAAGCCTGAAAGGCGGATAAGATTTTCGGCAAGGTCGATTATCTTTACCGGTTCACCCATATCAAGAACAAATATTTCGCCGCCCTTTGCCGAAGCACCTGCCTGCAAGACAAGAGATACAGCCTCCGGAATGGTCATAAAGTAACGGATTATATTGGGGTCGGTAACTGTAACAGGACCGCCCTGTTCGATCTGACGACGGAACAGCGGTATAACACTTCCGTTACTGCCAAGAACATTACCAAAACGAACTGCAACAAAATCTGTATCCGAACGGTTATTAAATGTTTGGACTATCATTTCGCAGATGCGTTTACTTGCACCCATAATATTGGTGGGATTGACCGCCTTATCAGTAGAAATTAAAACAAATTTTTCTGCGCCGTACTTATCCGCGCACTGTGCCGTTTTATATGTACCGAAAACGTTGTTTTTGATAGATTCATTGGGGCTATCCTCCATAAGCGGAACATGCTTATGCGCGGCGGCGTGATACACTATCTGAGGACGATATGTACGGAAAATATTATCCATTCTATCGGTATCGCGAACCGAGCCGATAAGAGTTTTCAGATTCAATTCGGGATACTTGCCCAGAAGTTCATTCTGAATATCATAGGCATTATTTTCATAAATATCAAGAATTATTAGTTGTTTTGGATTGTAACTTGCGAGTTGTCGGCAAAGTTCACTTCCGATAGAACCGCCTCCGCCCGTAACAAGGACTACCTTTCCTTCGACATACTTCATTTCCGATCTTACCGTCATAGAAATGGGGTCTCTGCCAAGCAGGTCTTCAATTTCAATCTTTTTAAGTGCCGAGACCTTTACTTCTTCGGTAGAAAGCATCTGATAAACCGAAGGCAAAACACGAATAGTGCATCCGGTTCTCTGGCAAAGATTAAGTATCGCCGACTTGCGTTCACTGCTACAGGAAGGAATAGCAAACACAATTATATCAATATCGTATTTTTCAACAGCAGGAATAATTTCACCGCAACCGCCGACTATCTTTGCGCCGCATATATACTGACCCTTTTTAAGGGGATCATCATCTACAACACATTTTACCTTACAAGAGTTAAGATGTGAATTTCCGTTTATGTTTTCAATTATAGCACAGCCTGCCTCGCCACCGCCAATGATAAGAATGTTACCCGAAAGGGTGTCATCCTCATCACACTTTTCGGCAAACAAGCGATAGTAGACCTTTTTGAACAGATATCTTTCGATAAACACAAAGAATATCGAAAACAAGCATAAAAATATTATAGCCGAGAATTTTATAGTCCGTTCAAATATAAACTGCAGTACAAGCGTTGATGCACACGCAACTATACAAGAGACAAAGGTTCTAAAGTAGTCGTTTACACCGGCATAACGCCAAAGTATTTTATAGACATTAAAGAGATAAAAAACAAGTATTAAAACTATTGGGAAAATAACCAGCGAATGAATGAAATACTTGTCCGTGAAAATAGGAGCATCACCTGTAAGCATAAATGCAAACATTACAGATGCCGCAGCAATGCAGATATCTATAAGCATAAAAATGAAAATTTTGAGATATCGGTTATTCACAAAGACCCTCCTCAATCAACATATTATTATACATAATATATAATAATATATTTGCCACAAAAAATCAACTACGGATTTTTTTGGAAAGCACTATAGTGTATTGAAATTATTTCTGTTTTGGAGTATAATACTGAAAGCAAATACTTGAAATAGGAGAAATTAAATGAATATTTCCTATCATACACTCGGTTGCAAGGTAAATCAGTACGAAACGCAGGTTATGCGCGAACTGTTTTCTTCCCGTGGATACACCGAAGAAAATGGCAAGAATGCCGATGTTATAATAATAAATTCTTGCACGGTGACTGCCGAAAGCGATCGCAAAACACGTCAGTTGTTAAGGCGGCTAAGAAGGGATAATCCCGATGCTGTAATAGTGCTTACAGGTTGTATGGTACAGGCCTTCCCCGAAAAGGCAAAGGAACTGACACAGGCCGATATTATCATCGGGAACACCGATATACGAAAAATACCCGAACTTACCGAAAAGTTTATAAAAGAGCGTAAACATACAGTTTTGGTTCCCGAACATATAACCGGTGAATGTTACAATACGCCGAGCATAACGGCTTTTAATGAGCGCACACGTGCATTTATGAAGATAGAGGACGGTTGTGACCGCTTTTGTTCCTACTGCATTATCCCCACGGCAAGAGGCCGTGTAAGATCAAGAAACATTGATGATATTAAAAATGAAGCCGAATATCTTGCAAAAGCAGGATACCTTGAAATAGTTCTGGTTGGAATCAATCTTTCGGCATACGGCAAGGGCGAAGATTTCGATTTGTGCGATGCCGTAGATGCCGTAGCAGGTCTTGAAGGAATAAAAAGGGTTCGTCTTGGTTCTTTGGAACCCGATCATATTTCTGATGAGATGCTTTCCCGCTTTAAGGCACAGAAAAAATTCTGTCCACAGTTTCATCTGTCTTTACAATCGGGATGTGACCGTACGCTAAAAAGAATGAACAGAAAATACGATTCGGAATTCTATTACAATCTGGTTACCAAAATACGCAACACATTTCCCGATGCCGCAATAACCACCGATATTATGGTAGGTTTTTCAGGTGAAACCGAAGACGAATTCAACGAAAGTGTCGCATTTGCCGAAAAGGTAGGTTTTGCAAGGGCACATATTTTTGCCTATTCTAAGCGCGAAGGCACCGTTGCGGCAGGGCTTCCTATGCAGATAACCACTGCAGAAAAGGAACGCCGCTCGGCAATACTTTCTAAAATTTGCAAAGAAAGTGAACAAAACTTTCTTGAATGCATGGTGGGAAAAACCGTTCCTGTTTTATTCGAAAGTATGGAAAACGGATATAACGAAGGATACACGCCAAACTATATACGGGTATTTGTAGAATGTGCTACTCCGCTTACCGGCACAATAAGTGATGTTAAGATAATCGCCTGTCATAACGGACATTGTACCGGAAAACTTTTATAAAAAATGCTATCAACCGTTTGGTTGATAGCATTTTTTAATACTTTTCCAAAAAAGAATGTAACTGACCGTTATCTCGGTCACGCCAACCCGGAATGGTTGCAAGATTTACATTATGCAAACTTCTGAAAATATTATCGTCTACATCGGGATTGGTTTTTCTAAGTTGTTTTACAAGATTTTTCATTTCCAGTCTCTTGGACATACTTTCGTCCTCGGCACTGTCAGCAGTAAAGCGACAGGCACAGCGAAGAAACTTAAGTTCATTATAATTTGCCCAGTTTATAATATCATGTTCTTTGACCATATACATCGGTCGGATAAGTTCCATACCCTCGAAATTCGTGCTGTGAAGTTTTGGAAGCATCGTCTTAATTTCAGAAGCATACATCATACTCATAAGCAGTGTTTCGATAACATCGTCAAAATGGTGGCCCAGTGCTATTTTATTGCAGCCTAAACTCTGCGCTTTGGCATAAAGTGCGCCACGGCGCAATCTAGCACACAGATAGCATGGCGAACCTCCGGCATTATATGCAACATCGAAAATATCGTTTTCAAAAAATTCAAGTTCTATTCCCATTTTCGCAGCATTTTCTTCTATTAGTTTTCGATTCGGTTCAGCATAGCCGGGATCCATAACTATATATTTAAGTTCAAACGGAACCTCACTGTGACGGCACAGATGCTCCATACATTTTGCCATAAGCATAGAATCTTTACCGCCCGATATACAAACGGCTATTCTATCCCCTGCCGATATCAGTTCATATTCTTTTACCGCCGCAACAAAACGGTTCCAGATTCCCTTACGGTACTTCTTTATTATGCTGCGTTCTATTTCGGTTTTTTTATCAAGTGTTCGTCCCATAAGATACCTCTGTACAAAAAATAAATGACCACCACAGTTTATTATAACTGCGGTGGTCGATTATTGCAATTATTTTATACGGTTTTTTTATTTGTAAGCAACCGAATTATGAAGAGCGTTGCTATCATCAATCCGATTGAAATCGGTAAAACTATAAGCCAATTTGAAACGAAACCTGCTATAATATACGATACGAATGAAACACCGGCAACGGTCAATGCATACGGCAACTGGGTAGAGACATGATTGATGTGGTTACACTGTGCACCGGCAGAAGCCATAATGGTGGTATCCGAAATCGGAGAACAGTGGTCGCCGCAAACGGCACCGGCCATACAAGCGGAAATTGCAACTATCGTAATATTTCCGTCGTTTGCACCGAATACACTGAGAACAATAGGAATAAGAATACCGAATGTTCCCCAAGAAGTTCCGGTTGCAAACGAAAGGCCAACTGCA
>JAZOBW010000107.1:0-8254 GCA_045596185.1 Acutalibacteraceae bacterium
GGCTGTAAATATCAGTATTGGCAGTATTGCCTTGATATTTTTAAGGTACATTTTATGCGGCACCTTTGATTTGACTATACAAGCGACCACAAACTCTGCCGACAGCAAAAGTGCCCATATATTTTTAGAAACAAAGATAAAAACTATTGAAAAAATAAGCAGCAGCATTTTAGTTCTGGGGTCCATTTTATGGATAATGGAACCGCTATCATAATACTGTCCGAAGGTGATATCCTTAAGCATTACCGTCACCCCCGTTTTTAATAGCGGTCAGATATTCAACTGCCCGGGATACGGTAAAAATATTTTCGGGAACATCTATTCCCTTTTGTCTTATGGCATAAAAAATCTCGGTTACAATCGGTACATTAAGACCTATTTCTTTCAGTCGTGTACGATTGGAAAATACCCTTTCAGTATCATCAAACATTTCAAGTTTTCCCTTGTTCATAACAAGAAGTTTATTGGCAAGAAGCGCCATATCTTCCATATTGTGGGAAACTATCAGCACGGTTGCATCGTATGCATTCCGATAATCGGTTATCATACTTACAACATCCGCTCGGCCCTGTGGGTCCAGCCCTGCTACGGGTTCATCGAAAACTATAATTTCGGGGCGCATCGCCATAACACCTGCTATTGCAACACGGCGTTTTTCACCGCCCGAAAGGTCAAACGGTGATTTTTCAAAATACTCCTCATCAATTTTAAGGAGTGAACAGATCTCGCGGATACGTATATCGAGTTCATCGCCCGAAAGTCCCATATTTTTGGGACCGAAGGCAATATCCTTATAGACCGTTTCCTCGAAAAGTTGATATTCAGGGTATTGGAAAACAAGGCCGACCCGTGTTCTTACACTTCGGATCTCCTTCGGGTTTTCCCATATATCCTTACCCTCAATAAAGACACTTCCCTTTGTGGGTTTCAAAAGTCCGTTAAGGTGTTGCACAAGCGTGGATTTACCAGAACCGGTATGACCGATTATACCGATAATCTCTCCCTTGTTCACACTGAAACTGACATCACTCACCGCATCGTTTATAAATGGGGTGTTGCCATCGTAAGTGTGGGTAAGATTTTTAACTTCCAGAATAGTTGACAATCAAATTTCCTCCAAATGAAGCGCACTTATTATCTCATCGGCTGCTTCTTCAACAGAAATTACATCTGTGTTTATATCAATGCCCTCGTTTTTAAGACCGTAAAGCAGTTCGGTGGTCTGAGGAACATCAAGACCTACGCTTTTAAGCAGACCCACATTACTGAATACCTCTTTTGGTGTAGAATCGGCAAGAATGACACCGTCGCTCATCACTATAACACGGTCGGCATTTTCTGCCTCCTCCATAAAGTGGGTTATCAGAACTACCGTTATGCCGTCCTCACGGTTAAGGCGTTCAACGGTGTTTATTATCTCACGCCTTCCTTTTGGATCAAGCATGGCTGTAGGCTCGTCCAGAACGATACACTCTGGTTTCATAGCAATAATACCGGCGATAGCGATCCTCTGCTTCTGACCGCCCGAAAGGTGGTGCGGTGTGGATTCACGAAATTCATACATACCCACCGAGCGCAGCGCATCATCTACCCTACGGCGTATCTCCTCGGGAGGAAGTCCCAAATTTTCGGGCCCGAAAGCAACATCCTCCTCAACAATTGAGGCTACAAGTTGGTTGTCGGGATTTTGAAACACCATTCCCACCTTGCGTTTGATTTCGATTTCATTATCCTCATCGGTAGTGGAGATGCCGTCAACCAGCACCTCGCCCGAAGCAGGTTTATAAAGACCGTTCAGCAGTTTTGCAAGGGTTGATTTTCCCGAACCGTTATGGCCCAATATAACCGTGAAACTGCCGCGGCGTATATCAACATTAAAATCCTTTATAACGGTCTTGTTCTGCTCTGCATCGCTGTATTCAAATGTAACATTTTTAACTTCAATAATATTATCCATTTTGTCCCGTCCAGACGGTTGTAGCACCACAAGGAAGCACGATATCACGATTGGTTACCTTCAAACCTATTTCGTCTGTATATACCGAGCCCCTGCCCTTTGGTGCAACATACTGTTTAACCATATAATTAAGAATTGTGGGCGAAAGACCGCCAGTGTATGAATTAAGGAAGAAGAAAAGCGGATCATCAGACAAAAGACCACCCACATCGATAAGCAGTTCACCGAGTTGCTGTTCAAGTTTCCATATCTCGCCTGAAGGACCTCTGCCGTAAGACGGGGGGTCCATAATTATAGCATCATAATGATTTCCGCGACGAAGTTCCCTTTTCACAAACTTCATACAGTCATCCACAAGCCACCGAACACTTCTGTCTGATACCGAAGATGCGGCGGCATTTTCCTTTGCCCACTGCACCATTCCCTTCGAAGCATCAACATGTGTGACCTTTGCACCTGCTTTAAGACAGGCAACGGTGGCACCACCGGTATATGCAAACAGGTTAAGAACCGAAATTTCACGGTTGGCATTTTTGATAAGTTGACTTGCAAGAGTCCAATTAACCGCCTGTTCGGGGAAAAGACCGGTATGCTTAAAACCCATCGGTTTTAATCTGAATGTTAGTTCGTTATAATCAATACTCCACACATCGGGAACATTTTTCAGTTTTTCCCAATATCCGCCGCCACTGTTTGAACGGTGGTATACAGCATTGGCATTATACCAACGGCTGTCCTTTTTTCTGCCGTCCCATATAACCTGAGGGTCGGGACGGATAAGAATAATATCACCCCAACGCTCAAGCCGCTCTCCTGATACGGCATCAATAAGTTCATAATCCCTAAAATCGGAAACAGTTCTCATTTATCCCTTGTCCTTAAGCAGTGAAGAAATATCCGAACCCGATTTTTTTGGGGCGGATTTTCCCATCTGCTGTGTTAAAATACTCGCAAATCCGTCAGGATTTGCTGCGTTTTGTGCCTTGCCGATGTAAAAATCATATGCAAATAAATTCTACGACCTAAAACGAGTAGAATGTTGTGTGATTTTTGGTACAGTAAAGTCGGTAAGGCCGGCGCCTGCCGACGCCAATAATCCGAAAAGCGCCAAGTTTATGCCGTTTTAGGCAGGTTCGGATACTCCTCCACTGCTTATTACCTTTGCAACATATTTTGCAAGTTTTTTGATTTCAGCAATATCCTCGCCCTCAAGCATTACACGGATAAGTGGTTCTGTACCCGAAGCACGGACAAGAATTCTGCCGCGTTCACCGAGTTGTTTTTCAACATCAGCGATGGCATTCTTTATATTCTCATCGGTCTTGAGTTTAGCCTTAAGTTCATTGGGGGCTGTAACATTTACGAGGGTCTGAGGAAGCACATTCATAACCGATGCGACTTCTGATGCGCTCTTACCGGTCTTTTTAAGAATAGCAGCAAACATTGCGCCCGAAAGTTGACCGTCACCGGTGGTTGCAAACTGACGGAATATAATATGACCCGACTGTTCGCCGCCGATCTGGTAATCGTGCTTTATCATTTCTTCAAGAACATAGCGATCACCAACGGTGGTCTCGGCTATGTTAATATCATTATCACGGGCGAAGTGCTTAAATCCGAGATTGGTCATAACTGTAACAACAGCGGTATCATCCTTAAGAACCCCTCTGTTCTTCATATCGAGTGCAAATGCCGCAATCATACGGTCGCCATCGATAAGTTTACCGTTTTCATCGACTGCAAGGCAACGGTCGGAGTCGCCATCGAAAGCGAGTCCCAGATCAACATCGTGGCCGTTCACATAGTCTATAAGATCGTCCATATGGGTAGAGCCGCAATTTGCATTGATGTTTACACCATTGGGAGATTTATGCATAAAGTGGCAGTCTGCGCCGAGGCGTGTAAAAAGTTTTTCTGCCGTATGTGATGCACAGCCGTTTGCGCAGTCGATAGCAATTTTAAGACCCGAAAGGTCGGTATCTACCGACTCAACAAGGTGGTCAATATAAAGGTCAACATAATCGGGACGCATAAATACACTGCCCACATCGCCGCCTACAGGATATGTGATGGGACTGCTGTCGTCAAGCACCAATGCCTCTATTTTTTCTTCCAATGCATCAGGTAGTTTATAACCGTTGCAATCAAAAATCTTTATACCGTTATATTCGCAGGGATTGTGAGAAGCCGATATCATAATACCTGCATCGGCCTCACGGTCCTTTACAAGAAACGCTATTGCAGGTGTGGGAACAAATCCCACAAGCACAACATCTGCACCTACCGAACATAGACCTGCAGCAAGAGCCATTTCAAGCATATTGGAGGATACTCTTGTATCCTTGCCGATAAGCACCTTCGGCTTTTCGGTGGTTTTTTCCGTAAGCACATAGGCTGCCGCTCTGCCTATCATTGTTGCAAGTTCACAAGTAAGGTCTTTATTTGCAATACCTCTTGCACCGTCTGTTCCAAATAATCTTCCCATAATAATTCTCCTTTTCTTACAGCAGTGATTGCTGTGCTTGATTTGTTGAAATGCCTAAATGTTCATACGCAGCAGGAGTTACACATCTACCACGCGGTGTGCGGGAGAGAAACCCTATCTGCATAAGATACGGCTCGTAAACATCTTCGATGGTTACGGCCTCTTCGCCGACTGCCGCAGCAAGTGTTTCAAGGCCCACCGGACCGCCACCGTAGTTTTGTATAATGGCGGTAAGCATACGGCGGTCAAAATCGTCCAGACCGAGTTCGTCAATTTCGAACCGTTCAAGCGCATTCTGCGCAACCTGCTCGGTTATATAGCCGTCGAACTCTACCTGTGCAATATCCCTCACGCGGCGAAGCAGTCGGTTCGCGATACGCGGTGTTCCGCGTGAGCGTGATGCGATTTCCAGTGCACCGTCGTTATCGATACCGATGCTCAGAATGCCTGCCGAACGTGTTACTATCTGTGCCAATTGTTCGGGTGTGTAATGTTCCAGCCTGAGCAGTACACCGAAACGGTCACGGAGCGGTGCGGTAAGTTGCCCCGAACGTGTAGTTGCACCCACAAGTGTGAAGTGCGGAACATCCAGTCTTATAGACCGTGCTGCAGGGCCCTTGCCAATTATAATATCAAGTGGAAAATCCTCCATCGCAGGGTAAAGAATCTCTTCAACATTTCTGGGCAGACGGTGTATCTCGTCGATGAAAAGTACATCACCTTCATTAAGTGATGTAAGTATTGCAACCAGATCGCCCTGCTTTTCTATCGCCGGACCCGATGTGACACGAAGATTAACGCCCATCTCCCTTGCGATTATACCCGAAAGTGTTGTCTTTCCCAGTCCCGGAGGGCCATACAGAAGTACATGGTCAAGCGACTCTTTTCTTAGTTTTGCCGCCTTGATATAGATACTTAGGTTTTCCTTCGCTTTATCCTGACCGATATACTCATCCAGCGTTTTAGGACGGAGGGATATTTCGGTGTCGTCCTCGGTGTGGGAATATTCGGGTGAAACTATTCGATTTTCAAAATCCATCTCTTCAATCACAGATTATATCCCCCTAGACAGCAGACGTAATGCCTGTTTAATATATTCGTCAACACCAAGTGATGTGCCGAGTTTACCGACCGCAAGTGCCGCCTCGCTTTGAGAATATCCCAGCGACACAAGTGCCTCTATTGCCTCTTTGGATGCCGAGTTTTCTGCAGCGGCAGTAACCGATGTAAGATCGGCTATCTGTTCGTCTGCAGCAACCGAACCTGCTTTATCCTTAAGTTCCAAAACGATTCTTTGAGCAAGTTTAAGACCTACGCCCGATGCAGCGGTAAGAGCCTTTGCATCACCGCTTGCGATATAAAGTAAAACGCGATCGGCAGTAAATTGGGACAGTATCGATATTCCTATCTTGGGACCCACTCCGCTGACACCCGTTATAAGTTTGAACACGTGCAATTCCGATTCGGTGGAAAATCCGTAAAGGTCGAGTGCATCCTCCCTTACAGACAGATGGGTATAGAGAAATGCCTCCTCCCCCACTGCACCCAGATGGGAATAGGTGTTCTGGGTAATGGCGCATCTGAGTCCCACGCCTCCACATTCTATCACCGCCGAGGCGATGTCTTTAACAATGAGTTTTCCGTGCAAAGATGCTATCACGGTGTGTTGCCCTCCCTTGCAAGTTTAGAATAAATATTACCGGCGCAGTGCGCATGGCAGACGGCAATTGCCAATGCATCCGCGGTATCGTCAGGCTTTGGAACCGCCTTGAGCGAAAGCAATCCCTTTACCATTTCCATAACCTGATGTTTTTCGGCTTTGCCGTAACCTGTAACCGCCTGCTTCACCTGAAGCGGTGTATATTCAAAGACCTCTACCCCTGCTTTCCTTGCCGCGAGAAGAATTACCCCTCTTGCCTGTGCAACATCGATAGCTGTGGTAGTATTAGTGTTAAAATAAAGTCTTTCAATAGCCATCGCTTCGGGATTGTACTTTTCAAAAAGCAGCGTCATATCATTGTAAATGCTTAAAAGTCGGTCGCCGAAAGGTATTCCTGCTGTGGTAGTAACGGCACCGTATCCAATGGTACAAAAGCGGAAATTATCATAATCAACAACCCCGTAACCGACAATTGCATAACCGGGATCAATGCCAATTATCCTCACAAAACCGCCTCCCGAACAAATATAAGCATAAGTATAAATTATTATATCATAATATTGCGTTTTCAGCAATAGTTTTTTATGTTATCCGATATTGTTTTTTATCTGATAAAAATCGTGTTTATCGGTCGTTTTATGATATTGTACATTTTTGTTTTGCTTAACCGCACAGCGGCTATTAATTTGCACTAAATTTCCCTAAAAAACGCAAAAAAATATTGACTTTGCGCCAATAAATGATATAATTGAAAAAATATTATTTTTGTAAAGGAGCAGTAAGTATGGCATACTACTACGAAAAGGTTTCCCACACATTCAACGAATACCTTTTGGTTCCGGGCTACTCTTCTTCAGAGTGCGTTCCGGCAAATGTTTCACTCAAAACCCCCCTTGTTAAATTTCGCAAGGGCGAACAACCCGCAATCTCAATGAACATCCCGATGACCTCGGCTATAATGCAGTCTGTTTCGGGCGACCGTCTTGCTGTAGCGCTTGCCCGTGAAGGCGGCGTCTCCTTCATATATGGTTCTCAGTCTATAGAAGATGAGGCTGCGATGGTAGGCAGAGCAAAGGCATATAAGGCAGGTTTTGTTGTCAGTGGTTCCAATGTAACCCCCGATAGCACACTTGCCGATATTCTGAAACTCAAAGAGAAAAACGGTTTTTCCACCGTTGCCGTTACTTCTGACGGCAGCGAAAACGGTAAACTGCTCGGTATCGTTACCAGCCGCGACTACCGCGTAAGCCGTATGTCACCCGATACAAAAGTGTCTGAATTTATGACCGGTCTTGAAAACCTTATAGTTGCTGACGAAGATACTACCCTTAAGCAGGCAAACGATATAATCTGGGATAATAAACTCAATTCCCTTCCCATTGTTGATAAAAACGGCAACCTTATGTACTTTGTATTCCGCAAGGACTATGACGCACATAAATCCAATCCTAACGAGTTGCTTGACAGCCAGAAGAGATATGTAGTTGGTGCCGGTATCAATACCCGCGACTATGCCGAACGCGTTCCCGCACTGGTAAATGCCGGTGCAGATGTTCTTTGTATCGACTCTTCCGAAGGTTTCTCCGAATGGCAGAAACTTACCATCGAGTGGATTCGTGAACATTACGGCGACACCGTAAAGGTGGGCGCAGGTAATGTTGTTGATGCTGAAGGTTTCCGTTTCCTTGCAGAATGTGGCGCTGATTTTATTAAGGTTGGTATCGGCGGCGGTTCCATCTGTATTACACGCGAAACAAAGGGTATCGGCCGCGGTCAGGCAACCTCCCTTATCGAAGTTTGCGAAGAGCGAGACAGATACTTTGAGGAGACAGGCATCTATGTTCCTGTATGCTCCGATGGCGGTATCGTTCACGACCATCATATGACACTTGCCCTTGCTATGGGTGGCGACTTCCTTATGTTGGGACGTTATTTCGCAAGATTTGGCGAAAGCCCGACAAACCGCATCAATATCAACGGCAATTACTATAAAGAGTACTGGGGCGAAGGCTCTAACAGAGCAAGAAACTGGCAGAGATACGACCTTGGCGGCGATAAGAAGTTATGCTTTGAAGAAGGTGTTGACTCCTATGTACCCTATGCCGGTACGCTTAAAGACAACGTGGCGCTCTCCCTAAGCAAGGTGAAGTCC
>JAZOBW010000108.1:0-3496 GCA_045596185.1 Acutalibacteraceae bacterium
CCGCCGATGCCTATCCATTTGTCACGGTTAAGATCGTTTTCTTTCTTTGTGCGGTGCAACATAAGGTAACAACCGTCTTTTTCTATGTGGCAAAGGGTTGTGTTTCGCATCAGTTAGCACCTGAATCGGTAGGTTCTTCAACCACTTCGTGGACATATCCGTCAAAATAGAATATATCGGTATTTTTATGCTCACTATCGAAAATGTTGTTATATTGAATCTTTTCATATTCGTCTAGCACTTCTGCATAGGGGGAACTGTCACTCCACTTATAATAGATTCCCTGTGCATCAATATAACCCACAGTATCGATAACGGGAAGTTTTTCCGAAAGTTTAAGCAGATACTTGTTGTATTCGGTAAGCTTCAATCCTGCTATGTCCAACAGATAACTCGACAGATAGTTGCAGCTAAGGCGATCAATATACTGTTCTTCTATATCATAATTTGCCCAGATGAAGAAGGGGGTTACATGTCGTGCCTGTTCTTGTTCGATGGTGAGATCTGAAAGGTCTTTAACGCCCATAACTTCGGAAATAAATTGTGTTTCAATAGAAGGCTGGTGGTCTCCGAACATACAGATGACCGTAGGTTCATCAACATTAGAGAAATAGTTTATAAGTTGCTCAAATGCAAGGTCACTTTCTTTTACAAGCGAAAGATACTTGTTGGCTTTTTTATAATTCTTTGTGGTTGATGTCAGGTATATTGACTCGTTAAAGTTAAGGGCACTGTTGGTGTAACCACCGTGATTCTGCATAGTTACATTAAATACAAAATAGGGAATAGACCTATCGCGGTTTTCAAAATCATCAATGATAACCTGATAATCATAGGAATCGCTTATATACTGGCGAACAAGCATTTTTTGCCTTTCGGGATAATACTGATCAACCAGCGATTGCAGATAATCGGGATTAGAACCGTTTTTATCGTATTCGCCCATAAGGGTGATATCCATGATATCTTCAAGGAATGATTTTTTGTTAAAACCCAAATAGTTGTATACCTTTACTCTGTTCCAACCCTTTTTATAATACGGATGGAAGGCATAGGAAGAGTAACCCTGTCCTTCCAGCGTGGATACAAGGGAAGCAATAGGATCATCGATATAAAGCATATATGCGTTACTGCCGGAGGGCAGAAATGCAGTGGAATGTCCGGTTATAAATTCAAACTCGGTATTGGAAGTACCTGCACCGATAACAGGTACATACAGATTGCCTTTAACGGTATTTTCGGTAAGACCACGCATAAAAGGCATATAGTCTTCATTGGTTGTAAATTCGCCAAGAACAGAAAGATCGGCTAAGGATTCGTTCATAATGCATATAATATTTGGCGCATTTTCGTTTATAACGGGATTTTGCGGTTGAGTTTCATCCTCGTCTTCATCTACGGCATTGGCAACATAGTCGCCTACGGCATTAGCATCGTAACCGCTTGGCTCCGACATATGCAGATATTTGGTATTGCAGAAGAAACTGAAAGCAAAACCGTAGTTTCTGTAACCTCTTGATTGGTTCCAGAAGTCGGGCTTTACACCTGCATCTGCAAAGATAGATGTGAAATAGAACAAAGACATTAAAATGCAGAAAAAGGTCAGCATAAATGTGCGGGAAATAGCCTTTGTTATTATGTGAAGTTTCGGTGTATGCATCTTTATTGCCATAACCATTATGAAAATAAAGAGCAAAGAACCGATAATCACGGTATACATCAGGCTGAATTTATAGGTGTTGGCGACACCTGCAGCCGTTTTAATTGCGAAAAAGTCCATTGGAATAAAGGGGGTGCCCCTGAATTCAACAACATAACAGTGAGCAAGAGCAAAACCGTAGAAAATTATATTTGGAATGATATATGACCAACGAAAACTGCCTGACAGCGAGAATATGATAAATTCAAAAAGCAGAACAAGAATATAATTTGCAAAGAAGCCGAGATATGTCATATCATAGATAAATATCTTATTCAGGCACTCGGTCATTGTTATGGTGATAAACGGCATAATAAACAACATAGCAAAGTGTTGTATAACATCAATAATATGATTCTTAACCGTTATTTTGAAGGCAATGGTTAATCCGATTATGAAAGGAGCAATAAGCGAGAAAGAAAAGAGCAGCCACTTCTGCCTGAATGCAAGTGAGGTAAATTCCTTATTACAGATAATAACAACGGCAAGTAAAGCGATTGCAACTATACTTCCCAGCCAACGGGAACGTTTTGTAGAACTGATAGAATAGGTGTTTTTAATAAAAAAGAACAATGTTTTTTCAAAGAATTTATATATTGCCGCCCATACGGTCTTTAATACAGGGATTATAAATTGCATAAATTTCGTCTCTTTAATTTCAGAAATGTTCATTTTATGTAGGAGTCCTTTCGATAAAATGATATAAAAAATTAAACTAATTGTAAAAAAACGATAAAATACCAAATAACATTATACCACAAAAACTGCAAAATACAATACAAATATACCGGCAAAAGAAAAACTGACAAAAAAAGGCAATTGATTCAATTGGCCGCTTATAATTTTTTCTTGAAAAAAGACATAGATGTGATTATAATTATAAAAAAGTATTTTGGTCAGGAGAGATAGAAATGAAAACAATTTTATTTCAGGGTGATTCAATAACCGATGCCTGCAGAACAGTTAATGTTGATAATGTTTTAGGCAGCGGATATGCATCTATGGTTGCGGCAAAGTTAGGATTTGAAAACCCCGGAAAATATAATTTTATAAACAGAGGTATCGGGGGAAATCGAAGCATCGATGTGTATGCACGAATAAAGTCGGATATCATAAATCTTAAACCCGATTATATAAGTATTCTTGTCGGCGGAAACGATGTCTGGCACGAATTTAGCCGCAAAAACGGCTTAAGTGCTTCTAAGTATGAAAAGATATACTGTATGATGATTGAAGAAATAAAAGAGGCTCTGCCGGATGTTAAAATTATGATTTTAGAGCCATTTTGCCTTTGCGGACCGGAAACTGAAGATACCGCTGAATATCCTGATAGGTGGAACTTCTTTCATACAGGTATAAAGGAAATTGCAGAAAAGGCCAAAGCAGTAGCGCAAAAGTACGGACTTCCCTTTATAGAACTTCAAGATAAATTTGATGAAGCGGCAAAAACAACCGGTAATACATATTGGCTTGCTGACGGTGTTCATCCCACCGCTATGGGACACGAACTTATCAAACGTGAATGGATAAAGGCTTTTAATAAATTATAATAATTGTAACAAGAACAATATCTAGCAACAACTTGTCAAGATTTCCTAGTGGCATGAATTGTGTTGGCAAGTACTAGTAGTAATTTCAACTAAGTCTTAATATCTAAAACGTACGTGGTTGACCAGCAAATAATGAAGGACCGTATTGATTATTGAATTCAAGCCGTTTGCTTAACTTTTAAAAAAGTGATTTTAAAGATGCAACCTTCTTTCAATTTTCTAGTAGTTTTTTTTTTTCTTTTAAAAG